>JBCBZF010000594.1:0-4621 GCA_039815525.1 Bacteroidota bacterium
CTGCATGATCATGAGCGTGGCGGCGCTGGGATTGGTGGCGGTGTCGTTGACGTCGCTGGCGGACGCGAGTGGTGCGCACCTGGCGCGGCGCGCGCAGTTGGCGCAGGCTACCGGGTTGGACCTTTATCGTGACTCCCAAAGACCGGGGACCGGGCGAAAAGGATTATCCACTCAGTGGCGATGCAATGGCAATCCACGCTGAGGAAAACTGGCGTTGTCGGATCTGGCCATATCTTTCTGCGTTCTTTGCGGCCTTGACCGTAGGAAGCATCATGACCATGATTGGTGGGTTCTGGGCTGAGTATTTCAAGCTTGGGCAAAGCATTTTATTGACGACTCTCTTTGCTGTTTTGACCATTGTATTCTTCTTAGACTGGCGGCGCTTTTGCCGGATTGGGAAAAACGAATGGCGTCCGATGGTGTGGAGCAGTACATTGGTGATTCTGGCGGCATGTTATGGCCTGAGCACATGTATTGGTGGCAATTGGATGATCCTGGGAGCGGCTGCTTTTCTGGCCAGTGCTTTCCTGATCTTTGAGTGGTTCAGGGACAATACCGATAAATCGGAATCTTTTAGCTTTCTGATCTATTTCATTCTGGCGATTGTGGCCTGCTTCATCACCGCCTGGTGGACCGTGCCGACGGTCATCACCTGTGTCTGATCAATTTCTGACAACTCATTGAAGTAAGCTTCTAAAAAAAGTCTTGAAGCTTTGTGTCAACATTACGCATTCAAAATCATGGGTTTTGGGTGCGTAATTTTTTTCATTCTCCATCCAGCGATTCCCACAGAGGGTTTTGGTTAAAAAAAGAAGGGGAAATCGCATTTTGCAATCGGCTTTTTTGGCTGGATATTTTTGTTGCAAAAGTATTCAAAAGCTTACATATCCTTTTTTTTCTCACAAGAAGGGCCCCAATTTTGACGTACTGAATATAGACGTCAGAAGACAATGAGAACATTTCTCCTCCTTGGATTGTCTCTGCTTTTGTCTGACAGCTCTTTCGCCCAACTGCTTCACTTTCCGGCCGACTTTGCCAAATACAATGTCAAAGATTTCGGTGCGGTCGGAGATGGGATCACCGATGATACCCAGGCAATACAAGCGGCATTTGACGCAGATCGCCAGCCGCAATCTCAACCCGATTATTATTATCCCCGGCCGAAACTGGTCTATTTCCCCGCAGGCACCTATCTGGTCAGTGATGAATTGCGCTGGATCGGATGTGCCTTTTCCATACAGGGACAGGGCGAAGGGCATACGATGATCAAACTGGCCGACAATGCGCCGGGCTTTGATGATCCTGCCAATCCCAAAGCGGTGATTCGTTCTCCTCAAGGGAATTATTCTTTCAGACAAAACCTTCGCAATCTGACCATCAATGTTGGTAGCGGAAATCCTGGTGCCATGGGGCTTGATTATATTGCCAACAACAGTGGCGCGGTACGGGATGTGGAAATCCTCTCTACTGATGGACAAGGCCTTTGTGGTTTGGCCATGAACCGCACCTGGCCCGGACCCTGTCTGATCAAAAATGTCAATGTAGAAGGCTTTGATTATGGAATATTGGTTGGCCATGCTGAATACGGTCCTACCTTCGAGGACATTCACCTCCACGATCAGAATATTGCTGGTATCAGCAACAATGGGAACATCCTCCCCATCCGCCGTTTGTTCAGCGACAATCAGGTGCCGGCCATTCTCAACAAAGCCAATCACGGCATGATCATTCTGCTGGACAGCGAATTGAACGGTGGCCTGAGTGGACATTGTGCCGTCCAGAATGATAAAGGAAAAGTGTATGCCCGTAATGTCTCTGCCACCGGTTATCAATCTGCTTTGTGCGACCCAAACAATCAGCTGACGGGCCAGGATATTGCAGAATTCCTGACCGATCAGCCACAATCGCTTTTTCCCAGTCCGCAAAAGAGCCTTGGATTGGCGATAGAAGAAACCCCTCACTTTGTGGACAATGATACGAGCCATTGGGTACGGCTGACCGGAACCTATTATGGCGACAACCGCAGCTGGCAGGATAGCATCAATGCCGCTGGCAAAACCACCGTTTACCTCAGAGCGGGTGTGTATCTGGCTTCAGGCCGCGTTTATTCAGTGCCAAAGCGGATCAAACGTGTGCACGGTTTTGGATCGGTAATCAACGGAACTTCGCAGGGAGCCTTGACTTTGCAGGTGATTGGCGGGGGCGCCAACAGTGCGCCACTGGTGATTGAACAGTTTGGCTACGGTCTTACCATCGAGCATCGTTCGAAACGCCCGCTGGTGATCAAACATGGCAAGTACAACTATGTGCCTTTTCCCGACTGTGGCAAAGTGTACTTCGAAGATGTCGAACTTAAAGAATCGGTTTTTGACCAGGGCAATGAAATCTGGGCCCGGCAGCTGAACACCGAAAGCCCCGGCAACAACGTCATCAATGATGGCTCAAGGCTCTGGATCATGGGTATCAAGACAGAGCGAAAAGGTACCGTGATCACGACCAAAGGTGGTGGCTACACGGAATTATTTGGTTCTCTGCTGTATCCAACCCGTTCCTTTTCCGCCAGTGATGATCCGGCTTTTGTCAACATAGAGTCCAGCCATTCATTGATCTATGGCACCAGTTCCTACGTCAACAATGGCAATTATCCGGTGCAGGTGCGGGAAACCCGCAACGGTATCACCAAAGAACTCCCATTAGCAGATTTATCGGGCCGTTTCATGCCGCTTTTTGTCGGCTATCAGGACAATGCCCTCAACATAGATGAAGAAATCGATGCGGTAGGTTTACACAATTTTCCCAATCCTTTCTCAGAACGCACTTCCTTTTCAATCGAACTGGATGAGGTTACGGAACTCGATCTCCGGATTTATGATGTACAGGGGAAAGAGTTGGCTGTTTTGATGAAAGGTTCGTTCGGCCCCGGCACCTATACGCCCGTCTTTGACGGACGGTCGTATGTGCCGGGCCTCTATTTTTTCCACCTTCAAAAAGGAGAGGAGAGGATAGGTGGGAAAATGATGTTGCTACGGTAAATAATTGGAGAAATCTGGTTTCAAAGGCAAAACACGATACGACTCCCTAACACACTGTCTTTGAACCATGATCAGAAGATCGATATACATATTTCTGGCGGCAATCTGCTGTCCATTCCTGTTGCTCTCCCAAACGGCCAATATCGCCGCTTCGGTACAGTCCGGTTGTAGTCCGCTGGTCGTCAATTTTGACGGAACCGCCTCCACTGGCAATGGCCTCAGTTATGACTGGGATTTTGGCAATGGCAATACCACTTCCGGTACCAATCAGCAGGCGCCGGGTGCAGTCTACGTTACCCCCGGAACCTATACGGCAAGTCTGATCGTTACCGATGCCAATGGCAATGTCAGTGCACCGGCTACCCAAACCATTGTGGTATTTGATAACCCTACCGCAGATTTTGCGGTGAGTGACACCTTTGGCTGCCCGCCGCTTACGGTCAATTTCACGGACCAAAGCATTCCCGCGGGTGCACCGATTGCATCCTGGACCTGGGATTTTGGTGATGGCAATTCAGCTACTCAGGCCAATCCTACCCATATCTATGATGAAGGGAGCTTTGATGCGGCTTTGATTGTGGTAGATGCCAATGGATGCCAAAGTGTGGTTCTGAAAACGGATTTGATTGAAACATATCCCAAGACTTCGTTGATTCTCTCTACAAATGGGCCCCGCCAAACATGCAATGCAAGTTTGACTGTCTCTTTTCACCCCGTTACCCTAGGTCAAAGTGCGGGGCCCTTCCTTTTTGATTGGGATTTTGGTGATGGGAATACTGGCACCGGTCCCCATCCCAACCATACCTACAATGGAGCTGGTAATTATGATGTGACCGTGACGATTACGGATCAAAGCAATGGCTGCCAGTTTGTGCACGTGGAGCCTGATTTTGTGCGATTAATCCAAAATGATGTCAGTTTTACCATTTCAGACAGTGGCGGCTGTGCGCCGGTAACAGTCCAATTCACCAATACCACAGCCTTGCTGGAACAAGACTTCATTGCGACCTGGTACTTTGGCAATGGCGATTCCTTGTCTGGATCAGCTACTGCCCCCGGCATTCTGTCTCCAGGCTATACCTATACCAATCAGGGCAGCTATGATGTAAGGTTAAAAATTGACATGGGACCTGATTTGTGTGTGGAGGAATTTATCTGGCCAGCTGCGGTGGTGGTTACCCCAGAACCAGTGGTAGATTTTACCGCCAGCGATACGGTGGCCTGTGCGCCGCCTCTCACGGTCAACTTCCAGCGTAGCTGGCCAGACACACAATTTCTGGAAACAGGACGGAGGTGTGGGAAAGCCAGCCATAGTGACCCCGTCATGTGTGGAACGCTGGAGCCTCATCGCCCAGGGTGCGAAAGATGTGCGATCTCACGAACATCCCGATCTGGGGAAGCGACACGACGTGAATGGAAAGTTGTCGTTCTTCGCCCCCTACAGCGTGATACACAAACGCGACAGAGCTTTACAGCTGTAGAAAAGACAAGTGAAAACACGTGCAGGTCGCGTGCGGGAAGGCGGGGAGGGCGGGGACCACGCGAGAAACGGAGAGGGAGAGAGCGGAACAGAGACGGGGCAGGAAGAA
>JBCBZF010001003.1:0-2671 GCA_039815525.1 Bacteroidota bacterium
GATTGACGAAAAGATCGCATGAAGATGTGGTTGGGTGATGAGAAGTTCCCAAAATCTAAAATAACGCATCTATTCCCAATCAGAAATGAAGCGGGATGTGCCATAAATGGAGAAATGTGTTCTTCGGATGGCGATTTAGCCGATGCTATTTTCAGCAATTATTTCATTACCACCCGAAAGCCCTGATTGGAGAATGAAGCCTCCTTGTGCACATGACCGATGTCAACCGAATTGAAAAAATGACAGCTGGCTTCTGAGCACCACCATGAACCGCCCCGACTGGCAACTATATTTTTTTCCTGCTGGAGATGTGGGGGCAAATCCGCACAAAACTCAAAGACATTACCATAAACATCATGGAGTAAATACGCATTGGATAGGAAGGTGCCAACCGGGCTGGTGGTGATGAAGTTTTCATTGGGGTCGATGCGCGCATGGCTCTCCCCTTTCCAGATGTTGGCGTGTTGATGGATTGAGCGCGCGCTGAGCATATAGATGTCACTGTCCAGGTTTCCCCGGGATGCGATTTCCCATTCATCGACGCTTGGCAAGCGTACGCCCGCCCACTCACAATAGGCTTGCGCATCTGTAAAGCTGATACAGGTGACGGGATGATCCATCTTTTCTTCAATCCCGCCCCAGGAGACTCCGTTTGGGAAACGCCAATTGGCGGTGCTGTCCTCAAACCATTCAAATTCTTTCAGTCCCTCACGATACACCATCGCATCCTTTCGTTTCTCCGCCAGTGTAACATAGCCGCTGGCTTTCACAAAGGCAGCAAACTGCTGATTGGTAACTTCGTACTGACTGATGGCAAAGCCATCGATCGATTTTTGCCGGCGGAGATTGTTGGGGTGCCCCTCTTTCCCAAGCCCATACGTACCCGAAGGAATAAATGAATAGCCTTTCGGAAGCTTCTGCATGAAACGATGATAGCCTTCGGCCAAGCGCAGGATTTGATGCAGGTTTTGATAGGTAAAAGGAATACTTTTCCGCCAGGTTCGGGGCTTTTCAGGATCGATATTGTTATAAAGTGAATCATAGATGGCTGATTGGCGGAATGGTTCGTAGCGATCACGCATGAGCATGCACAGTACCGTGAGCCATTCAGAATCAATTACTTTCCCCTCCTGTGAAAGCTCTCTGATGATGGATGGAATCAATTCGTGCGCGTGTAATTCAGTGATCACCATCTGATAGCTGAGGGGAATATTTTCTCTTTGGTGAATGCATGCCTGGATCAGAATAATGGTACTATCCCGATTGAGACGAAGTGCATTTAGCTGCCGTTGACTGATGCGCATCCCGTCCGCACCTACTCCAAAAAATCCATTAATCTTCCGGTATGGATGGCGCGGCATGAAGTAACAGGATTGATGAAATTGCTCAGGATAGTAGAAGGCATGGACAAAATGTTCCATCGCATTGAATTGCTCGAAGTCTTCTTTTGGTACTTTTTGTGTGCGATGAGACTCGTCAGCAGATGTGGCAAAAAACTGTTCAAAGAAAGGCGCTTCAAAGCAGGGTGGGGTACTGTCTCTGACTGGCAATTGGAAAAAATCATCCGGCACATCATTGACCAATTGCGTGGAATCAATCTGAGCCTGAGATGCAAGCATCAAACATGAGAGGAGAATGCAGAAGGTAATTCGCATGATGACTGTGTTGTTTGGTTGTACAAATAAGTGCTTACAGTGGACCTTTTCATTAAAGTTAGAGAATGAAATTGATGGCTAAATGGGGATTGCTGCAATTTTACTAAAAAACACCCTTCACCTCCGAAGAGGCAAAAGGCTTTTATTGTGGAAGTAGGGACATGGCATGCCCTATCCCTACTGTCCCTATTTCAATACATTGTGGATCGCACCATACACATTGATCGTGTAGTTTTGGAGAAAGCCTGTCGCCAAATAAGCGTCAATGAAAGCCTGATCCTGATTGACCGCCTGATAGGAAGCCGCATCTTTATAAAACGTCATGCCAACCACGATATTGGGATCGGAGATAGATTTCCACTGCACCTCCCGCACGAAATTGTCTTGCGCGGCCAGAACGGCGAGGTAGTCATCACGCTTTGATTCGTAATCTGCCTGGTCAAAAGCATTGTACTGCGAAAGATCACGTACCGCTACTTCCCAGACCTGTCCGCTGCCCAGATTGGCGAAATCTGTCAGATCCACTAATTCCTTTTCATCCAATGGTTGCAACACCTGAAAACTGATGAAGTCAAAGGTGGCAAAAAAGGCATTGGCTTCCGGGGTGCTGCCGGTTGCGTCCCCGATCTGCGCGAAGGTATCATTGTTCTGAAAAGAGGTCAGCCCCACAAAGACGCGCTCAAGCTCTAGTCCAGAACCTGTGAATTCAAAAAACGGCTGAAACTCCCGATCGCTTAGGGTCCCGGCTTCCGCTTCCAGGGTCGCAACATAGGCATCCCGTTTGGCTTTGAAATCATCGATGTCTTGCCCGTCCTTAATTTTTCGAATGGGTAGAACGAATACATTTTCAGTGGCGACGCTTTCAGTGATGTCGGGACCACTTTCTTTGTCGCAGGCGGTCATCAAAAAGAGACTGAGGATGAGGAATGAGAGCATGGAATAACGCATTTGTTTCTGGTTTAACATGAGGTAGATCATTTGATCTGCCACAAAAGTGCGGCGCGGGCCTGCACGGA
>JBCBZF010001122.1:0-2310 GCA_039815525.1 Bacteroidota bacterium
AACGAACCCATGACATTGATGTAAAGATAGAAGAAGGCCGTTTCATCGCTGAACGCATCAAAGGTGCAAAATTTGTGGAGTTGGAAGGGGATGACCATTTGTTCTGGGCTGGAGACATGAAGCGGGTCCTACAGGAAATGCGGGACTTTATCCAGCATACCCGACCGATCCGTAACTACGGAGAAAGGCTTTTCACTTTTGTGGCCGCTAGGATGATCCCGACAGGAACCGATCACGTCAGTCCGAAGGAGCGGATTGGCCAGTTTGTGGCGCAATATCGCGGCAACATTGTCCAGATACATGATCATGGCTTCATCGCCACCTTCGAAGGGCCAAGCAAAGCGGCTCACTGTAGCATTGCTTTGGTGGATGCTCTCAAGTCTTTACAGACCCAACTATCAGTCGGTATTCACATCAAAGAAGCGACTGTAGATGCCGTTTTGTCCCTCAATAGCGAAATCCAGAAGTTTTTGGATGCCATCCTTGAGTGGACTGAGCCCAATCAAATTCTTATCACGCAGTCTGTCAAAAATCTCTTATCAGGAGCAGGGCTGCAGTTTTCCCATCACAAAAACATCGCCTCAACAGGTTTGGGTGACAGCATCTCTCTCCACCTTGTTTCAGATCCTTCCGCTTCTCATCCCATTGCAGAACCAGCTATCCAGAGCCATTTGTTGAAAAATGATTCTTTCCTGGAAAATGTGTTGCAGTGTATTGACAAGCATCTCAGTGAAGAATCCTTTGGCGTGGAAATGCTGTGTAAAGAAATTGGGATGAGCGAAAGACAATTGCAGCGAAAGCTTAAAGCCATTACCAATAAATCCCCCATCCAGTTGATCTCCTCGGTCAGGCTGCATAGGGCGAAAGAATTGATTTTGAACCGCAAGTACAACATCACAGAAGTGTCTTTCCAAACTGGCTTTTCCAGTCCTTCTTATTTCTCCCATTGCTTCAAGAAAGAATTTGGCCTCACACCTTCAGCTCTTTCCCAGGGACGATAGCCGTAAGTGATCTACTGGGCTTATCTCCCATACTTCAGAGGTTTTTACCAAAACGCTTTTATCCTGAAGATTTTGCAAACCATCTGCGACAATCACCATTTGACCAGCTCTTTTTGTCGGGAATGTGATAAAATGTCGGTTTAGTCATATGTCATTGGCGCGAATTTGATGGAAATTGGCGGATTTGCAATAACGCCTGACGGAATATTCTACCGACCTTAGTATCGTTGAAAAAGCGCTTTGCAACAACATTTTTTCTACTCTGCTAAGCTTTCCATCGCCCCGGAAGCCTCAGATGAGTGAACAACAAACAAAACAGTCAACACACATGTATCCTCACGTGCAATTCGGCTTAGCCGAAAGAAATACCCTTCAATTTTATTCTTCTATTGCTCCAACCATTTCTCAAATGGTTTGAACGCCAGGGAGGATTCATGTTGGGCCAGCGCTGCCTGACTCTTCATGGGTTCTCCCTTCTTGATCCGCCTGTAACTCTTTTTCCAGAAAGCCTTTCAATTTACTCCCTGGCCCTACAGGAAGCTCAACTGCTTTTCCCCAACACTTTTTCAACAAACTCACATTATTCACTCCCTTTTATGAAAAACTTCCTGAAAGTCTTCATGTGCAGCTTTGCATTGGTTTCGCTGCTATTTATCCAACAAGCTTCTGCTCAAAGTCCGGAAGCTTTTAAGTACCAGGCAGTCCTGAGAGACGCCAGTTATGCGCCCCTAACCGATCAATATGTAAGCATCCGGATCAGCATTCTTGAAGGATCAGCCGTCGGACCGGTGGTTTACCAGGAATTCCATACGCCGACAACTTCCTCAATCGGCCTGGTTTCCCTCAACATTGGAGAAGGGAATGTGCTCAGTGGTGTATTCGGTGCGATTGAATGGGATGATTTTCATCACTATCTCCAGGTAGAAGTTGACCAGGCCGGTGGCACCAGCTACGAACCATTGGGCGTCAGTCAGCTCTTATCCGTCCCCTACGCCTTATTCGCGAAAAAGGCTGGCACGGTTCACGTAGAAGCTGGTGATGGCATCGACATCACGGGTGCGACCATCAGCAATAGCAAACCATCGCTTTGGCAACTTGACAGCAACATCGTTTTTGTCGACACCAATCAAGTCGGTATTGGCCTGACAGATTCGACGGTTTTCCCTGATGAAGCGCTTCTTTTCGTCAATGGCAATGTGCAGATAGCAGACGATTCCAGCCTGCTTGGTGTAGGACAAATTAAAGGTGCCAGCGGCATCAGTTTCGCGGCCAACCCCACCCGAAGCGATGACATGGTGCTGCAGAACAG
>JBCBZF010000081.1:0-11270 GCA_039815525.1 Bacteroidota bacterium
AAATGATGCCATAGTAAAAAGCCGCTGGGAAGCTGGGGGGAAAGCCGCCTTGCGCACCCAGATAAACATTGAGCGGACTGATCGCGAGAGCTGAAAACATCACGGCGCCAGCTAAAAACAAACCAATCATGCCCCAGAGGCGATGGGCGCGACGATTGCCGCGGGTAATGAGATACGGCTGCGCAATCATGAGCCCAAACCAGGCAATGGCGGATAAGGCATGCAAATGATGGCCCCAGGATTCAGCGGCAAAGGTCAAAAAGTATGAAGGCATAAAGCCAATCAGGATGACCACAATGGGGATGATCAGCCATTTGTGGGCGTTGCGGTAGGTCTGGATGGAAGGGTACATAAGGGAGTTGTAGAAACCAATGATCTCTTAGGACATCAGAAGGACGTATTCAAGATATCATTTACACTTTCTCCTTTTCAATCGGTGATATCTCTGACAATCAGGCTGGTACCACAATTTTTTCAACCCGCACCCGGACATTCTTATGATAAGGCGTTTTGGCCAAAGGATCACAATCTTCCAGAGAAGTGAGAATATTCGGCAGAGCGCCAGTGGTGCGTTTGGTTTCACCTGGATAGAAAAATCCATAGCCGTGTGGCATGGAGAGCATGCCTTTTCGCACCTCATCTGTCAGCAGGACTTTGATCTCGATTTCGCCAGCCTCAGAAATAAGCTTGATCCACTCTCCCGCTTCGATGTGCCAGGCCGCAGCATCCTCCGGATGCATTTTTAGGTCTCCGGTCGGGTCTTTTTTGCGCCAGGCCGGATTCCGAAGAATGGAATTGGCATTGTAGGAACGACGTTCACCGGCCTGTAGATTGAACGGATATAGTTTATCTCGTTCTGCTTCTGCCCGGGCTTTCTCCGGCAAATTGTCCAACCAATCCAATAACTCAGGAATGGCCAGATGGACTTTTTTATCCTGATGACGAATCAGCTCCCAACTTTCTTCATAAGTATTCTTGCTGATCAAGGTACCTGATTTGCTGTTGAGAATGCGCTGGAACAAAGCCTCCGCCAAAGCATAGCCCTTTTCCGTGAAACCAACCCGCTGTACCTGCTTTTCATGTTTGCGCACAAACATCTGGGCTGCTACCCAAATGAAGGCCGCAACCTTGGCATATGGATAGGGGAGCGCTTTCCCCAGCGTCTCCTTCAGGATCATCAACTGCAGCTTCTTCCACTTTGGATTGAAAAATATAGCGATCCTTAGCGCCAGTGGCAGAAGTTTGGCAGTCGGAATCTTTCGATCCAGTTTGGCGATTTGCGCCAATATGGGAAAAGATTGTGGCAAAGCCCCCATGGCAGTGATGATGCGATGATAAATTTCCGGCTCATCGAGGGTCCCAGCCAATGGTTCACTGATGGGATGCCGCAGATGAAAAAAGTTATTGGGGAATTCGAGATTAAAGAAAGTGGCTTCCATTTTCTCGAACTGACTGCGGGCAGGCAAGACGTATTGCGCGGCCTGGGCCGTTTCTGTCATCGCCACATCTATCACCACGGAGAGTTCCAGCTTTTCAATCGCTCTGCGCTGGGCAGCGCTATTGGCATAATTCGCAACCGGATTGCCGCTATCAACAATCAGGGCCCGGATTCGATTTGGGTGGTCAGTATCAATTTCAAGCGGAAGAATATTGGGGGGGAATAGTTTTCCAATCCCTTTCATGCCAGTCACTTGCGTCGTGATGCCACCTGCCTCCGGTTCTTTTGAATGCCCAATCAGTGGAAACAGAAATGTATGCAGACAATTGGTGCCTTCCCGCCCAAAGTGTCCGGTAATCAGAAACAACAGACGGGCCAGATAGGCATTCAGGGTGCTGTTGTGACTTTGCTCAATGCCAAGATCAGATCGCAGCACAAAGGTCTTTGCACGGGCAATGCCCTCGGCCACCTTTTTGATGTCAGCCTCTGGTACGCCGCTGATCTCTGCGTATTCATCGATTGGTATGTGTGAAAAATGAGCTTTGATTTCCGCAAAGCCCACCGTTCGTTCGGAGATGAATGTTTTGTTTTCCAGACCATTCTGAACAATGTGTGCGATCATTGCAGAAAGCAACCAGGCATCTTTACCCGGCTTGACCCGCAGAAAAATGTCAGCCTTGGCGGCGGTTTCGGTGCGGCGGGGGTCGACCACCACCAGGGTTTTCTCAGGATTACGGGCCACTTCATTGATGGTCGGTCGAGCCTTCGGAATGCCATGGGCCTGGATTGGATTGGCACCGAGAATCATGACATATTCCGCTTCCCCAACCGATTCACTATAATGCGAATTCTGCTTGCCAAACAGATGCCCGTTTACCCAGAAATTGCCGGTTTTCTCCTGCGCCAGTGCGCTGTAGATGTAGGGCGTTTCACATGCTGTCCGTAGCATTGAACCATAGACACCGCCAAGGTGATTACCTTGCCCACCACCACCGGCATAGGCAATGCTGGTTCCGCCATGGGTGTCTCGAATCTGTACCAGTTTGTCGGCGATTTCCTGAATCGCCGTATCCCAGGAAATTTCCTCAAAGCTTCCGTCCGCTTTTTTGCGGAGGGGGCTGGTTAGGCGTTCCTGCTGCTGATAATAGTTGAGACGGGTGGCCTTCTGGCAGAGATAGCCTTGTGAAACCGGATGATCCTTGTCACCTATGATTTTGGTGTATTGACCCTTTTCATCCTGTTCGATGATGATTCCGCAGTTTTGGCTGCAGAGAATACAAGCAGTTTTCGTCTGGTTCATCGTCCTTTTTTATGCGCAGCATATGTTATGCATGCATCATAAGATAGGGAGAAATCTTGGGGAATGCACGGCGGGCTCGGGCTCTATGGAGTGAGGAACTTTTAGGCATGAAGGGATGTTCCTCCCAAAAAAGAAATCAACTCATCAAGATTGGATTGATACTCAATCCGCTCAACCCAGTCTTCGGGAAACGCATCCAATCCATTTTTTGCCCCTGAAAAACTTCCCGCCAAACAAGCAATTGAGTCCGAATCACCTTTTGTATTGACTGCCTGAATAAGGGTTTTGACCGGATCATCAGGAGAGAGTAAAAAACACAATAGGGCAGTGCCAAATGCTTCTTCTGCAATCCAACCTTCTCCGGTCAGATCGCATGGATCTTGTATCTTATCAGTGAACACCAAAGCCGTTTCCACACGGTCCAATATCGCCAGGCAATCCTCCCAGCCCCGATTGATGAACACCTCGGGAGAATATATACCGGGCCGTTCCCATACATTTTTCAACCAGTCTTCATGGTACACATCCATTTGACTTTGGCAGTGGTCTTGTAATGCCGCAAGTAAATCCTTTGTGCTTACACCTTCCAGAAGGAAAACCGTGGTCATTGCGGTGAGCTCAGAGGCAGTCAGCGCAGTAGGATGGCCGTGGGTGACCGCAGATTGGAATTGGCTCCATCTCCCAATATCCTCATGCGTAATCTGATCCGATTTTCCTTTCATCAACGCAATCGGCAGGACACGCATATTGGCACCGCAACCTTTGGAGTTATGGCCGGTGGCTTGGGTCCAGTGAAGTCCGGTTTCCAACCTTTCGCAGGCAGTCAGGCAGGTCATACCGGGAGCCCGATTGTTTTCTGGATCATTGAGCCAAAGAATAAATTCGCGCACCAGATTCGCTTCGAATCGTTTTTGATCGAGATGGTCGTTCTGCCATGAAGCCATCAGGGCCCGTCCCACCGCAAGTGCCATCTGCGTATCATCGGTTACCTGGATAATGTCTCCAATTGGCGCAGTCAGACCCTTTTCGCCCCATTTTGCCTTCATTTCTGAAGGCTTCATGAATTCTGTCGGGTAGCCGAAGCCATCGCCAATGGCGGAGCCAATCAGACTGCCTGCAATTTTGTTTTTGGTGATCATTCGTGATGCGGTTTATCTCGCCTTCCGGCCAATCTGACTGACAATGCTTGGATCGCTGATTTTGTCATCCTCTGCCAGGAGAAAGGCTTTGCTCAAGACAATCGACAGACCTTTATCGCCTTCAAATGGGATGAACAGGCGCTCGGTCGATTTATCGGCTGAGCGCGCCGGGACAATACATAAATATTGGTCATTGGGCTCCATGAGAATGTTTCCACTGCCAATGTGGATGTTGTAGGTCCGCAGTTTGCCCTTCACAGTCAGAAACTTCCCATCAATGCTGGCCTTGTCTCTGATTTTTTTCAAACGGGGCAGCAAACGTGCCAGAATGGTCTTTCTGGTTTTGGCAATTTCGGTCAAATCCCCAAAAGAAAAACTCGTCCAGTAATCGCGGTTTTCCTGACGGGCACCATTGTTGTCCATCCATTGCGGATCGTTTCCTACACTACAGACGCCCACAAACATGTCCACATCCCGCATAATCTCGGTAAACACCATTTTGGGCACATCGGCTATGTCAATGACTGAGCCTTCCGCATTTTTAAAACGGACCTGATCGGTGCCAATGTAGAGCCAAATTCCGGTATCATTAAAGGCATCATCCTGCGGCAATTCATCAATCCAATATTCCGCGGTGAGATCAAATTCTGGCAAATGCTTTTCGCAAATCTCATGTTCACGGCCATCGTCATAGACACCCATCAGGGAATATCTCCAGCCTCGCAACTCTGCTAACGATTTGAACTGATGCTGCTTCAGAATGTGGGCCGCCATTCGGTTTGAATAGGTCCTGGTGTTGATTTCCGCATCGGTCACAATATAAATTTCGCGGAAGGCCTGTTTGATGGGTTGTTACCATTCCAGTTCCATGATTTTTTCCCGCCATCGAAGAATGCCTGTTTCATCGGCAAAAACCGGATGCCAGAGCTGTACCTGGGTTTTTTCATCAATCCAATCAATGATCTCATGCGCCACATTGTGCCATTTTCCATCCAGAAAAATCGCTTCGGCTGATCGTTCATCGCGGGTGAAGGTCCAGATGAGCTGATGACTAATCGGTGAGACCAGGCCATGTTCCAGATAATATTTCCGAAAAGCACCATAATCCCAGCTTCGATGGAGGATAAATTGATTGTCAATGCGCTGTTTCTGGGCGGAATAGACTTTCTGAATCTCCTTGATTTCCTTGCGTGCCTCACGCAGCTTTTTGCTAAGTGTACTGCTATTCTTGACCGTTGCCGGCACGCTTTTCATGGGGCTGCCATCTGGTTTAGACCATTGTTGGACTACTTTGCTGGCCTGGATGGAGATGCTGAGGGCGTAGCCATCAAAATCAAGGGTTTTCTGTCCATCTTTCAACTGAAAGTCCGGGACGGCCATTTCCTTCAGTTCCTCGACCGAAACATGATACTTCTTTGCGCCCTCCAGGAGATATTTATCGATGCTTTTCTTGACATTGTTTTGTCGGACTTTCAGCTTGAGTCGGGAAAGCGCGCCTAAACCCTCCTTTCCGCGCATATTGCCCAAAACATAAATACATGCATTCCCTAAAGCAGCAGCGGCCGGTCCCTGGCCTGGAATTTTCTGATAGGCTTTCTCAGTGAGCTGTGTCAATTGGCGGAGGGTTTCTTTATCGGAAAAACGCTCCATGCTCCACGCCATGCCTTTGAGGAACTGCTGATGTTCAGCTGCCAGGTAATAAGTCGCGGTGTATTCATGCTGTCTGCCTTGATGGTCGTAAACAGTTGTTTCTTCATAGGGCTGGTGCGCCACGGCCACAGCAAACATTTGATGGGCGAGTATGCGACATTTATCTGGTCCAATCTTTTCCTGTAGCTCTGCAAGGGTATCTTTGAACTTCTTCGTTGGTTTTCCACCTGCAACAGAGGCAAGGAGATGAAATAGACGGTAATGATCATCGTGGGGTGCAGGTAGATCCTGAATGATTTCATTGATGGATGGACCAATGTCGCTTTCTCCAAGCCGAAATGCCTCCACCTCATCTTCCTCTGCCAGCAAAGCCTTGAGCTTCTTATGGGCTTTGTTCATATCGCTGCCGTAATAGGTGCGCCCACTGCTTGGTTCAAATCCCTCCCAGGACAGAACTTCTTTGATAAAGGCCGTTAATTCCGGACCGGGAGGCTCTTTTTTTAAGGTATACTCGATTTGCTTGATGGAGGCATTGACAGGAAAACTATTGAAATGGAAATAATGGCCTTCCAGTCCGGCAATCGCATCCACCGCATTCCGGTAGGCCCGAAACAGTTCCATCCACTCGGCCTCGGAATACTGCAGCTTTCGCCGCATCAAGCCAGCCATGACCGTCAAGGCGGTATATTTTCCATAATAAGAGAGTTCGCCGGATTGGTATTTTGCTGCTCCAGTGAGTTGTTCCTGTCGATGGGCAAACGCGGTCATTGCCCTGATCAATTGAAGGATGAGCCCTTTCTGCTCATCAGGTGGCAACTTTTTCAATTCTTCATAGGCCGGATTGCCTGATAATAAATTGGGATTGTCTAAGGAACGGTGGGTTGGATTAAGTGCCAGGAGAAGATCCTTTAATGCTTCGGAATCCGGGCTGCCTTTTTTGTTCCGCTTGAAGAAGTTCAGCATAGAAAATTGTGTGTCGAAAAATGGGGAAGCAAAAGATGAAACGGATGGGTTATCCTTCAGCAATCAGCCGCCAACCAAAGGGGTAAGTTTGATAAAAGATACCTGCGTACTTTCGTCGACCAGAAACTTCTGATCCAATTCGTCGACCTGTTCATCATCGATCAGGATAAAGAAACCATTATTCTGAAAGGCTTCCAGGGCGATATAGGTCTGTTTCTCAATGTCTATTTTGGGTTTTTGCTTTTTATTCAAGCGGGCTTCCATATTGGTTGGCAAGACCAGGCCCATCCGGTAGCTTTCTGCTTCTTCTTCATATTTCCTGATTTCTGCGGCCACTCTGGCCTGAATCAGTTCTTTAACGGAAATATATTCTGTTTCAAAAGCCAGCGAAATTTGGTGGAGGATTTTTCCCGCTGCGGTCTCATCGGTAATGGTCAGGGTATTCATGTTTTTCGCAATTAATCGCTTCAGTCTTTCCCGGAATTGGCAAAGCTGGGCAGGCAATGGAAGAGGCAAATCTCCTCGTTCAATATTTTCACGAGGTAAAGGGGGCTTCCCAATCATTCAATTGGGGCAATAGCATATCCAATAACTGGTGAAGTTTTCGTGGTGTTGGTCGTTCTGTTGGTAGGTAAATATCAGAAAAAGGCCAGAAATCACCAAGCGAGACTCAATGTGCCCGAAACCGCCCAAATTGGATAGGTTTCATGCGAATGTTGTGTCCGTAAGAATTAGTCTTTTTCCCTTATAAGCTTCTCAATCAACTGTTGGAGGATTTGGGTAAAAAGCTCCGGCTTCTCAATCATTGGATAATGGCCTGTCCCCTGAATCTCTGTGATCTCATGCACTACCCCGGTCCCATCCAGCCCTTCCAGATAAGCAGGGGTTGCGTCACTATGGATGAGGTAGAGCTTTTGAGAAAGAGCTGAAAGCTGCTGCGGCTCTTTGGCAGCATAGTCCAGCAATGCAGTGATGCTGCCGATGGCAGCAAGCGAGTCGCTGTTCTGAAAATCGTTTTTGACTCTTTGAATCACACTGCTGTCTGTATCAGGGTGAAACAAAGCTGCTTCTGCGTAAGCCGGGGCAGTTTGTGAAAAATTGGCCCGGATCATGGTCAGGAAACCATCAATTTCGGCCTGGATTTCTTCGGTCATGGGCATAGCCACATCTTTGAAATTATCCACGCCGATGACGCCGATTACTTTTTCATTGTCCAAAGCTGCTTCCAACACCACGTCTCCCCCCATTGAGTGGCCAATCAGAATCACATTCTCCAATTGTAGCTGGTTAATCACGGCTCTGACATCATCTCCATAAGCCTCCATTGACCACTTCTTTCTTGATTTGCCAGATTCCCCAAAGCCCGGCAAGTCAAGGCTTACAATCCGATAATCAGCCTTCAGGAATTCTACCTGCGATGCCCAATAACTTTGATCAATGCACCAACCATGTACAAATAAAAGGGTAGCCGGAGCCTCTTTTACATCATCGTAATCTCTATAATGAATCTGGAGGCTATCGGCACTGAAAACCAGCGGTTTCGTACTTGAAACCTGATATGTTTTCCCACCTTCATATTTCGTGCTACAGCCAAACAACATTATGCTGATGACCAGGCTGAGAATGAGGGAATTGTGTCTCTGATTCATGTTGTTTCTGCTTTTTAGGGGATCTCATCCAAAGAATAAATGATCTGTTTTCCTTTCTCCTGTCCGACCTTCACCATTTCATCAGCCCCGCCGGAAGGACCACCAATCCGCATCACGATATCACATTTGCTGATCAGCCGAATGGCAGCTGGATGAAAAAGTTCATTCCAGATTTCGTCGCCCATTTCCTTCGATCCGGCAGTTTCGATCAGTGGCAAGGCAAACCATTCACCTAAAACCGGCAAATGTCCCAGACGGTAAATTTTCAAGGCCATTTCGTGCATGGCATCTACATTTTTCTGGATCAGGTTTGGATCATCATTGGTTCCGGAACGATAAGGGCCGGCTACCAGAATCATCAAAGCTTGTTTCTCATTCATGTTGCAAAAGCTTTAGCTATTCTTACCACTACATCCCGAGTCGGTTCAATGTAGGCGCTTCATCAGTAAATCAACCACTTTTTCGCCTGCCACATCTACACAAATATTGACCTTGGGCCGTCCGGCCCAGGCGCGCAAAGCTGGTCTTTCCTCATGATCAGAGTCTCCCAGTAAGGGCCAGACTTTGCCCCGACTGATACAATCCGCAGTCTCTACCCGCACTGGATGTTGGACAGTGGTAAAGATGCTTTTGTCAATCACATAGGCAATGGCCGAAGAATCATGAATAAAGGAACCATCGATTTGATTGGTTTTCATGAAAAAGTCCTGGTAAAAGACATAGGCGGCGGCCACATGCTGGTTGATGGCGGATGTTCCTTTTCCGATTTCAGCCAACTGCTCTTTGCTGAGAAAGACTTTATGGGTTACATCCAAACCGACCATTGTTACCGACCATTCTGCGCCAAAGACCAGATCCGCGGCTTCTGGATCAGAGTAGATATTGGCTTCAGCAGTGGGGGTGGCATTTCCAGGGCAAAAGGCATTTCCGCCCATGATCACCACTTCTTTCACCAAATTCTGGATCTCAGGCGCTTTTTGCAGAGCCAACGCCAGATTGGTCAGCGGACCAACTGGTACAAGGATAATTTCTCCCGGATGTTTTTTCAGCTGCTCAATGATAAAATCAGCCGCATCCAGCTCAATGCTTTTCAGGCTGCTTTGGGGACGAAAAGTATTGCCCTGACCATCATCGCCATGGACGAAAGGAACACCACCATTAAAAATTCCATGCAGAGGCTTGGCGGCGCCTCTGGCAACCGGAACATCTGGTCGCCCCGCCAATTCGACCAGCCGCAGGGTGTTTTCGGTGGTCAGATCGATGCCGACATTGCCGAAGACAGTGGTCAGGCCGATCACGTCCAGTTCAGGGGAATTAAAGGCCAGTTGAATGGCCATGGCGTCATCGACGCCGGGATCTGTGTCAATGATGATTTTCTGAGACATAAACGTAGCTAAAAGACATGTTTACGAAATCTTTCACTTAGCAGCTACGATTTTTCGATTTTATTTCACAGCTGTAATCGACAAACTCTTCACCCGCGATGCAAGCTCTTTGGCTTGTTCACTGTCAGGAGAAAGATTGAATTCCCGGGCCAGCTTCTGCAACTGTGGATCCATCAGCATCAATTCAATCGGGAATTCAGATTTAGAAACGATTTGAATCTCCCGAAAGCCTGCATCTTCGATGTATTGGCGATAATCCGTCCAAACCTCAGCGCCCGAAATACAGGCAATGTGGCCGGCTACGGAATCTTTGATCCAGTCAGGCAACTCTCGTTCGAGGATGATGTCACTGATGGCAAGTCTTCCACCAGGTTTGAGTACGCGATAGGCTTCCTGAAATACCGCGGCTTTGTCCATAGACAAATTGATGACGCAATTGGAAATCACATGGTCAGCCATCGCTTCGTCCAGAGGCAATGCTTCAATGTCGCCTTTGACAAATTGCACATTGTCAATATTGCTTTTGCGGGCGTTTTTTCGGGCCAGTTTTAACATGTCATCCGAAAGGTCAATGCCAATCACCTGTCCGCTTTCTCCCACCTTAGGGGCGACGATAAAGGCATCGAAACCCGCTCCGGAGCCCAGGTCTACCACAACTTTCCCGGCTTTGATGTCCGCCAGCGCGGAAGGATTGCCACAGCCGACACCAAGATTGGCTCCTTCTGGTGCACGGTCCAACTCTTCCTCCGAATAGCCAATGGTTTTACCAATGGCAGCGGTTTGCTCTTGTGGATCGCAACAGCCGAAAAGTTTTTGCACGAGCTTTTGCTGGGTGGATTTGGCCAAATCTCCATAGGTTTTGACCACAATTTGTTTGATTGAATCTTTTGTCATCATGCGTTTAATTTTTCATTGATGACATAAAATTCTGACCAGACAGGCAGAAAGAAATTGATCTATATCAATTTCGACTCAATTCGCGGCGGATCCGGCTGAGGGTTTCGGGGGTGAGCTGTAAATAGGAAGCCAGATAAGTAAGGGGAACACGCTGTAGGAGGGCTGGATCATGTTCCAGAATATGTTCATAGCGTTCTTTCGCAGAAAGGTCGTGCAGAAAGCGACTGTGGTCTTCCCGCACTACATATTCACCTTCGGCGAGCAATCGCCCCATCTGTTGCCAGAAAGGATGCTGCTTGTACAATGCTTTGAGTGAGTCGTAGGAAAACAGCAGCAAAGAACTGTTTTCAACCGCTTGGATGGCAATATCACTGGCTTCCTGGCTGATCAGACTTCGGTAAGATGTGCTGATGCTCTTTTCCCGACAAAAACAATGGGTAATCTCTTTTCCATCCCGCAGATAGTACAGACGAAGCAAGCCCTTTTCGATGAACGCAATCTCTTTACAGATGCGGCCTTCTTGGAGTTGGTATTCCCCAAGGGGAATGTTTCGGCTGGATAAGTATGGGATGATTTCGTGCAGGCGGGCCTCCGAATAATCCGGAAACTGTTGCAGAAATAGTTGAAAATCTTCCATCTCAACACTGTTTTCTCAAGCTTATGGAATATTGGCCAGAGTTGCCTTTTCTCCGGCTTCTGTTTTCAGTTGGGTTAGGAGATATTCATAAAACAGCTCTTTGTTCACATCGGTAGCGATCCGAAGGCGATGCCCATCCAGATCTAAAAGGGTTTGGCCAGCATTAGGCGGCCGATTGCTCACCACTGCTTTTACTTCTTCCACCACAAAAT
>JBCBZF010000257.1:0-7398 GCA_039815525.1 Bacteroidota bacterium
ATACACACACACAGACGTATATAACCGTGTTGTGCTCCTCTCTATTAAAAACTTGAAAAGCAGAAGAGAGGGGGGAAAGAGCCTTTCATTGTGGTACGAGTATCGCGCTCCGGTTTGTCGCATTTGTCTTGTCCAATGGTAATGCTGCCTTCTTCTGCCAGTTCCAATAACTTGTCTTCCCCAGCCAATTCAACCTCTTCGAGGCTGGTGTTAAGATTTTCTTCCTGGCAAGCATAATACTCAGCCAGGGCCAGTTGATAGGCTTCCTCCTCTTTTGATACCGCCCGGATAGCTGCCTGAAATGCTTCAGATGCAGCGCCTTTTACTTCGGTCAATTGACCGGCTACTTTGTCTTCCAGTTCCGGAAGGAGGTCTTCCAGTTTTTCTGCCCGCTCCATCATGCGCTCTACTTTGGCAATTCTTCGGCTGGCTTCCTTTTTATCGGGATAAATTGCTTCCGCTTTTTGGTATTCGGCAATGGCATAAGTGTAAGCATTCTCTGCCAGAGCGGTGTCGCCATTGGCAATGAAAAGCTGATAGCGTGTCTCGTCCAGTTTGCGCTGGATCATATCGTCATCAGGACTCAGATCGAGTGCCTTTTCAAAATGACGACTGGCCAGACCCAGATCATCTTCACCCAGTGCATCCTTGGCGGCGCTCAGGTGTTCCTCGATTTGGGACGCATTGGCTTTGGAAGACAATTCTTTGATGATGTCGCGGATCCCCCCAAATTCAACTTCCACAATGCGGAGATTCTTGAGTTTGACTTCTCCTGAAAAGAGATCCCTTGCCTGGTTATCGCTTGCTTTGGGAAAAAGCTCGTCCCAATCATATTCATAGCTGACTTTTTGACCCCATACACCTCCCTCAGGCGGTGTCGCCCCCAGGTCAAACTCAATTCGAGCCGCCCGACGGCCATCTGTGTACAGATCGGCCTGGACAAGGAGAGTAATGATGCTGATCCGGTCGGCATCACGACCAAAGTCTTTCAGATCAAATTTTTGGCCCTTGTAATAAAAATCTTCGCCAATGTACCACTGCATGTAAAGTTCCTGTTCCGGCTCGTCATTGCGGTCGGTCAGAACGTATTTCATGGTGAGGGATTCGATGGAAGGACCAAATGCGTCTTCCTCCGGGCTCCAGTTGCTTAGGGAAAGCGTGCCGCGATGCGTGGTGGCCAGTGTAAGGCTGACCGAGAGCAGCAGGCAGACGGTGAGAATGCTTTTCAAAAATTTCATGTCACTTAACAAAGAATGATTCGCTTCATCAAGCTCACACTGGTGCAGTGGTGTGGTGGATGGAAACCAGGGGTAAGCTCTTTATTTATAGACCGCTTTCGGGGGGATTGGGTTGCATGGGAGCAAAACCAGGGCAGGCAATAACGGGTTGAGGAGGATATTTGGTGTATAGGGGATCAAATTTACTCTTCTCGCACAGTAAAAAAACCGATCCCCGCCGGTTGCGGATTTCTCGTTTGTTGTGGCAGCTTTGGCAGAGAGACGGTAGCGGATAGTTCATGTATGTGGTTTGGTTGGGATAAAAGCATTGAAAAGGTGCCGCTGATCGGCAAAGATGATCCGGACCAAATTGCAATGTACGCATTCGACTGCTGGGATGCGAATGGGGAGTGAGGAGAGAGAAGGTGTTAGTCTATGGTCGATATAGCGAAGGTGAAATATTTTTCGGCCTACCCTCAAAATCAGAAATTTGAGGAGAAGTGAAATTCCCAAACCGCCGATTTTGAGGGTAGAAGTGGATTCGCGGTGTAAATCCGAAAAGAGGACCGTTTTTTCCTATCTCCTGAATCATGTTCTGGAGTTGATAAGAGGGTGGGAAATGGCTTGACCGGTCTCAAAACACGCTGCTATTTCTTTCGACCATCGACTGTGGACTGCCAACTAACTCACACATACATCAGACTACATCCCCGCATCTCAGCATTGTCCAGACGGCCAAGTACCTCAAAGCTACCATCTTCATGGAGGCGTCCAATGTCATCCGTCGCGATGAACGCACAGGAATGAACATTGGCGAGGTCTACAATATGCAAACGGCCGGAAACGCCAATAGGCTGCACCAACTGATCCAGATGAATATCCGATACCCAGACTTTCATCCAGGGTGGACAGCGAAAACGGCCATCCGCTACGGCATAAGCCTGCGACAAAAGCTCGGTCATGCCGTATTCCGACCCGATTTTTTCAACCCCAAAGCCTTCGCATAAAATGGCATGCAGATCCTTTCGGACCATTTCTTCCTTTCTACCTTTCATGCCACCGGTCTCAATGATGATCGCATCCGGTGGCAAAGCAGTTGGGTACTGCTCCGCAAAATCCAGGAGCGCAAAAGCCACCCCGATCAGTAAAATGGGTTTTCCCGCTTTCCTCGCCTGGGTAAGATGTTGTTGAAGCTCCGCAAAATTATTGAGATAGAAACCACTTCCCGGCAAGCCAAAGACGTCCATCCAGTCTTTGACCATGCGGACCAGAGACGAATTGCCCCGTTCAAGATAGGAAGGTAACAAGGCAAAAATCACATAGTCTTTCTCCGGATAAACATGGGCAAAGCCTTTTTCATGGCTCTGGCGATATAGGCTCAAATCTCTGACCAAATGGCGGGAAGCTTTCTGACCTGTGGTGCCACTGCTTTCGAAAATGGCTTCTGGCTGCCAATTGTCTCCGCAGATAAGATCAAAGTGTTTGAAAGCGGCAATCGGTATGGAGATGGCGTCGGTGGTTTCCATGAGATCCGCATAACGTCGGATATGCGGATTGTGGGCATACTGAAATTGCCATAATTCAGCAGCCAAATCGTCGAATGTACCTTGTCTGCTAAACATCCGGGTACAAAAGTCGTTTATATCCTGTTTCAAGTATCTCTAGCTATTTTAGGGTTCATCCTTTTGTGCTAATTTCACCATGGTATCCATTTCCCATCCAAGTTGTCACCATTGTGTGGATACTTGTGTCAGATTGGCAAATGGACCCAAGCTTTTCTATCAAATTCTATGTCTGATCTGACCAAAATCCGGACGCTGGGCGAGCTCAAAAAAGCTGGCTACCAGTCCAAATCCATAAAAGACGAATTGCGCACCAATCTCATTCGCAAAATGCAGGCGAAAGAAAACATCTTTCCTGGCATTATCGGATACGAAGATACGGTGATTCCTGATTTGCAGCGCGCAATTCTTTCCCGACACAACATCATTCTGCTGGGTTTACGTGGTCAGGCCAAAACCCGGATCGCCCGTCAGATGACGGAATTACTGGATGAATACATGCCCATTGTGGCTGGTTCAGAGTTGAATGATGATCCAATGGCGCCCATTTCCCGGGTTGCGCGGGACATCGTGGCCGAAAAAGGCGACGATACGCCCATTGCCTGGGTGCATCGCTCGGAGCGCTATGTGGAAAAACTGGCTACGCCAGATGTAACTGTGGCCGACTTGATTGGCGATGTTGACCCCATCAAAGCGGCTACTCTCAAACTTCCTTACTCAGACGAGCGGGTCATCCATTTCGGCCTGATCCCCCGTTCGCATCGCAGCATCTTTGTGATCAATGAGTTGCCGGATTTGCAGCCGCGTATTCAGGTAGCGCTGTTTAATATGCTGCAGGAAGGCGACATTCAGATTCGTGGTTTCCAATTGCGTTTGCCATTGGAAGTGCAATTTGTCTTCACCGCCAATCCGGAGGACTACACCAATCGTGGCAGCATTGTTACGCCCCTCAAAGACCGGATCGAAAGCCAGATTTTGACCCACTATCCGCGTACCCTCGAACTGTCCCGCAAAATCACTGAGCAGGAAGCCAATCTGCCGGAGGAACAGCGAAACCACGTACAGGTTGCAGAAATGACTGCTAAGCTGGTGGAGCAAGTCGCGATCGAGGCACGGGACAGCGAGTACATTGACGAGAAAAGCGGTGTATCAGCGCGTTTGACCATCTCGGCCTATGAAAATTTGCATTCTGCGGTTGAGCGGCGTATGATCATCAATGAGGAGAAAAAAGGATACAGCAGGGTAGGGGATCTGATTGGTGTCATCCCGGCCATTACGGGTAAAATTGAGTTAGTTTACGAAGGCGAGCAGGAAGGTGCTGCCATTGTGGCACAGAAACTCATTTCCAAAGCCATTCGCAACACCTTTTCTGAGTATTTTCCCAATCCGGAAAAACTGAAGCGTAATGCACCAGAAAACCCTTATCGGGAAATCACACAGTGGTTCGGGCGGGGACAGACATTGGACCTTCTCAGTGATTTGTCCGAAAAAGACTATCGAAAAACGCTGACAGATGTACCCGGCTTATATGAACTGGTGAGTGATTTTCAGCCCAAAGTCAGTGAGGAAGAACGTTATTTGCTCATGGAATTTGTGTTACATGGGTTGGCAGAGTTTTCTCTTTTAGGCAAGCATGAGTTGGTTGCGGGCCTTCAATTCAAAGACTTGCTGAGTGGTATGCTAAACATTCCAGGCTTCGACGATGATGATGATGACAGTGAATATGGCGGCTATTATGAAGACCGTAAATAATTGACCTGATCAGGAAAAAGAATGGCAGAAAACCGTCGTACACGGAGCAGAAGCATCGATCCGGATGATAAAAAACGGAAAGTTAATAAGCAGGGATTGCGGGAAATCGTTGGGATTTTTCGATTCATCGGCCCCCATAAGTGGTATTTCATTCTGTCAATGATTGTTCTCCTGTTGGGAACAGTGACCACGATGGCTTTTCCTTTCTTATTAGGAGAACTGGTCAATGCGGCCAGTCCGGAGGCAGCAGAAGCATTGATGGAAAAACTCAATGAGAATGTTGAGGTATCCGCCATGAAGGAAATGGTGCGCGGATACATTCCCACCGATATCAATTCTATTGTGGTATTGTTGCTGGCGGTTTTGGGTATTCAGGCAGTCCTGTCCTTTCTGCGGATCTATTTTTCCGAGCAGGTAAGCCAGCGGACCATGGCCGATATCCGCTACGCGACTTACCGTAAACTGATTACTTTCTCGATTCCCTTTTTTGAACAAAAGAGGGTAGGGGAGCTGACCAGCCGACTTTCCTCCGATGTAACCCAATTACAGGACGTATTGTCATTTGCCCTCTTTGAGTTTCTGCGCCAGATTCTGGTGTTGATCCTCGGTCTGATCATCTTGTTCGTCCTTGTCTCAGCCAAGCTTGCCACCTTCATGCTGGCGATCATTCCCGTCATTGTTGTGGGGGCACTGATTTTTGGCCGCTACATCAGAAAACTGTCGAAGAAAACCCAGGACGAGTTGGCCGAGACAAATACCATCGTCGATGAAACCCTGCATGCGATTCTGGTTGTCAAAGCCTTTGCCAGTGAATTGCGGGAAAGCATTCGTTATCGTCTGGCCCTGGATCGGGTAGTGAGAATCGGGCTGAAAACAGCGGTCTTTCGTGGTATTTTTACTGGATTTGTATTTGGTGTGCTCTTTGGCGGCATTACCCTGGTGGTCTGGAAAGGGGCAACCATGATCCAGAACAACGAAATTCTGGCTGGTGATCTGGTCACATTTATGCTCTACACTGTCTTTATTGCTGGTTCAGTTGCTGGTCTGGGAAGTCTGTATACTCAATTACAGAAAACGATTGGGGCATCTGAACGCTTACGGGAAATTCTGGATACGAAGGCAGAGTTTGACCTGCCGGAAATGGAGGAAAGTGGTCTGCCGCGATTGACAGGAAACATTGTTTTTGACAAGGTTGCCTTTTCCTATCCCAGTCGGGATGATGTACAGGTCCTCCATGATGTGTCTTTATCCATCCAAAAAGGACAGAAGATTGCGCTGGTTGGGCATAGCGGCGCTGGAAAATCAACCATTGCACAACTGATCCTTCGATTGTATGATATTCAGGGCGGAAAAATCGAAGTTGATGGCAAAAATATTTCTACTTATGGGCTACCCTATCTGCGGAAAAATATGGGCATTGTTCCACAGGAGGTGATTCTTTTCGGTGGGACAATCCGTGAGAACATTGGATATGGCAAGCCAGAGGCGACCGATGAAGAATTGATTGAGGCGGCAAAACAGGCCAATGCCTGGGAATTCATCGACAAATTTCCCGAAGGTCTGGAGACAGTGGTCGGCGAAAGAGGCATCAAGCTGTCCGGCGGACAGCGCCAACGCGTTGCCATCGCCAGGGCCATTCTGAAAGATCCGGCGATCTTAATTCTTGATGAAGCCACTTCTTCTCTGGATTCTGAATCTGAAAAGCTGGTCCAGGATGCGCTCAATCAACTGATGGAAGGACGAACCACCGTTATCATTGCGCACCGCCTATCAACCATTCGGGAGGTTGATCAGATATATGTTCTGGATGAAGGACGCATTGTAGAAGCTGGTTCTCACCAGGAATTATCCGCAAAATCCGAAGGGCTATACACCAGTTTGCTACGTTTGCAGTTTGCGGAAAGCTAAGCTAAATCCCTGATTATACGTTATTTCCGACCGATGAAGAGAATGAAATGACGGGAAATCTTGCGAAAGTTTGGGCAATCCACAATGCGTGGTATCTTTGGATTGCCGTATGAAATTGCTCGTACTTACATCCAGATTCCCTTATCCAATTGAGAAAGGGGACAAACTGCGGATCTATCATCAGATTAAGCGTCTTTCTCGCAATCATGATGTGGTGCTCTGTGCATTGACAGATAAACCTGTCCGTAGACGGCATCTGCTTCGTCTGAAGCGATACTGTTCGGAAGTATACGTCTATCGTCTGCACTGGTCCGGTACGATATGGCGCGGCATTCGTGGCCTTGCGTCTTCTATGCCACTTCAAGTCTCCTATTTCTATAACAGCGACATTCACTTTAAGATCAAAGGCATCATCAAGAAAGAGAAGCCAGATCGAATTTATTGTCAGTTGTTACGGATGGCAGAATACATCAAGGATCTGAATACGCCAGCGACCATCGATTATATGGATACCTTTTCGAAAGGGATGGAGAGACGTGCTGAGGCCAGCGCATTCTGGAATCGTGGCGTGATGAAAACGGAGGCCCGAAAACTGGCACGTTACGAAGAGGAGATTTTCGCTCGATTTGATCAGTGGACCATTATTTCCGAACAAGATCGGAAAGACCTCCCTGTGAAGGGAAAAGACAAAGTTGTGGTTATTCCCAATGGCGTAGACACCGACTATTATCAACCACAGCCAGATATGGCGTCAACCGATGAGGTGGTCTTTGTCGGAAATATGGGATACTTCCCCAATGTCAAAGCCGCCGAATTTTTGGTTCAGGAAGTGATGCCACTGGTGTGGAAAGAATTTCCGGAGATGCGTGTTCTTCTGGCATGCCTCGGAGCTGTAGGAGCTGACGAAGCGCATGGTGGCGAGGACGGCGGCAATCTTGGCGAAGAAGATGTTGTGTATG
>JBCBZF010001312.1:0-1536 GCA_039815525.1 Bacteroidota bacterium
GTAGAAGGGGAAAGCCAGAGTCAGAACATGGGCCTCAGCAGCACGGATGAACAAGAACTGCTGTTGACCAACAATGCCTATGTGGAGTGTAATGCATTCAGAGGAATTGGCGGCAGCGGCAATCGGACAATTGAAGCCTGGATCAAAACCGAAGATGGCTCGAATGGAGAAATCGTGAGTTGGGGAACCAATATAACCGGACGGAAATGGGTTTTCCGCCTTGCCAATGGCCAATTGAGACTGGAAGTACATGGCGGTGGAACGGTATCCACTTCCACAGTGGATGATGGCGAATGGCATCACGTAGCCTGTGTTTTGACCGGCAATACACTGGCGGGCATTCAGTTTTACATCGACGGTGTACTGGATACGAATTCTGCGGTTGGGACGACAGCGATTGATACAGACAATACAAATGGTCCCAATGTGCGGATCAGCCGTGGCGTCAACAATCGCTATCTCAATGCCGAAATTGATGAAGTCCGCATTTGGGACACTGATTTATCCGCCCAAACCATCAATGCCTGGAAGCATTTGAAAGTGGATAGCAGTCATCCCGATTATGCCAATCTGCAATTATATTACCAGTTTAATGAAAGTGGGAATCAAATCGCGGACAGCTCTGTTCATGCGCGGGATGCCGCTCTGATTGGGGAGGAATTCAGGCTTTCGCAGGAAGATGGTGTGGCGCTTTTCAAAGATTTTGTCCCAACACAGGAACGACCCAATGTGGTGTTCTATCAGGGAGATTATATCACCAACGTCACCACCACGGTGGTTGACCGACCCATTCCCCAACCTCAAGCCCACTTTATGGTGGAAAGGAGCATTCAGTCCGCGGCACCCAATGTAGTCATGAATGATGCGATCATTTCGTCTTCGCCTGTCAGATTATGGTCAGTGGAGGAAATGATCTTTGATGAAACGACCGATACCCTGATTGCCATCAATGTACTGGCGGAGGATAGCAGCATCGTGATCTCTGATCTGACCTATTTCAATCGCTTTCCATTTTACAATGAACTGGTCTCTTTCGTAACGCCTTATGGCATCAACCTGGATTTGGGACCCGAAGGAAAGTCCTGGTACATCGATATGTCTGACTATGTTTCTATCCTCAAAGGAAATAAACGCTTGCTGATGACCTTGGGTGGACAATGGCAGGAAGACATGGACCTCGAGTTTTTGTTTATTGTGGGGACCCCACCGCGGGATATGATTCAATATGAGCAGGTCTGGCAAGGAACCAATCGCATCGGGAGTGCCAGAATCAACGATGTCCTGAACGATGTCAAATTGGCGCCTACCACTGTCTCCCTGGCGTCTGATGCCAGTGCCTTTAAGTTGAAATCGTCCATCACCGGGCATGGTGCCGAAGGGGAGTTTCATCAGAATGGCGGGATTGTGTTCCACAAAATTTCTCTCGATCAGGTTGAGCGTTTCAACTGGTTTATCACCCAGGAATGTTCTGAAAACCCGATTTATCCGCAAGGTGGAACCTGGATCTATGACCGACAGGGCTGGTGTCCTGGAGAA
>JBCBZF010001207.1:0-1984 GCA_039815525.1 Bacteroidota bacterium
AGTCATAAAAAAGAATACAATTGCCTTCTAAACCATCTCGTCCGGCGCGGCCAGTCTCCTGATAATAACTCTCGATGCTTTTTGGCACATCATAATGAATCACAAAACGGACATCCGGCTTGTCGATTCCCATCCCAAAAGCGATGGTAGCCACCACTACCTGTACATCTTCATGTAGGAACATATCCTGATGGCGGGAGCGCGTATTGGAGTCCAGCCCGGCGTGATATGGCACGGCTTTGACGCCATTGACTTTCAGAATCTCGGCGTTCTCTTCTACCTTCCTGCGACTCAGGCAGTAGACGATCCCTGATTTTCCGGGATTCTGTTTGATGTATTTGATGATCTCCGTCGTTGCATGAGCGGTACTGATCTTGGGACGGATTTCGTAGTACAGGTTGGTTCGGTTAAAGCTGGTGATGAAGATGTTTGCTGCCGGGATCTGAAGATTTTGCACAATATCCTGCCGCACTTTGGGCGTAGCAGTGGCGGTCAGCGCAATGACAGGTACACGGCCCACTCTGCCAAGCATTTCTTTGATCCGGCGATATTCTGGACGAAAATCATGGCCCCATTCAGAAATACAATGGGCTTCATCTACTGCCACGAAGCTCAGATTGGTCTGTTTGAGAAAATCAATGAATTCCTCCTTGACCAATGATTCTGGCGCAACATACAATAATTTCAAGGTGCCATTAATGGCTTTGGTCTTGACTGCCTCGTAATCCGCCCGGTTCATACTGCTGTTGAGGAATCCGGCTTCTATGCCGAAAGCCTGAAGCTGGTCTACCTGATTTTTCATCAGGGCAATCAATGGCGAAATCACCAGGGCGGTTCCCGGCATGAGGACTGCCGGCAGTTGAAAACAAAGCGATTTACCTGCGCCGGTCGGCATGATTACAAAGGTGTCATGACCATCCATCAGGCTCTGAATGACCTCCTCTTGTTTGCCTCTAAACTGATCGTAGCCAAAATGCTGCTTCAGCGCCTTGACGAGCTCGTCCCCGCGGGTCCTGGTCTGTTCTTTGATCATTGCTTGTATGTCCGCTATTCGTAATTATCGCAAAAAAGGGCGCCGAGAGATTGAGGGTGTAAGTGCTCTTTTTTGTATAAATTAGGAAAAAGTATCGAATTTAACCACCTGTTTGCCCCTGCTTCAAAGGCTCTGGTCTGAAGCGAAAAGCGAATAACGAAGTTAATGAAATGTTGGATCTTTGGTACCACAGACGCCATTTTTCCACAAAAATCACAGGCGCCAAATAATGCCTTTTTCCTTCCCTTCTTTTTACGTAAATCAGAAATGGGAAAACAGCAGACAGAGAAGCGTAGAAATGACTGATTATCAAGCAACCAAAGCCTAAAGGCCGACGTTGTGAAAAAAGATAACCGCGATGAATTTATCTGAGTACAAGGACTACACCGAAGACCAAATCGTGCAAGGCTGCATCGATGGGGGACGAAAGTACCAGAAATTACTGTACGAGCGCTATTATGGCAGCATGATGGTCGTTTGTATGCGCTACACCAATGACCGTGAAGAAGCGCGGGATGTCCTGCATGAAGGCTTTATGAAAGTCTTCCGCAATCTCCATAAGTTCAGCCGTGGAACCAATTTGGGCGCCTGGATTCGGCGTATCATGATCAATACATCGATTGATCATTACCGGAAATCCTCCAAACGCCCTAATCTGGTAGAAATCAATCACGCTGTGCATGAAACGGATGTGCAGGATATCGTGGCAGAGTTGGAAGCAAAAGAAATCCTGAAAATGGTTCAAAAGCTTTCGCCTGCTTACCGAACGGTTTTCAACCTTTATGTGATCGAAGGTTATTCTCACAAAGAGGTTGGAGAAGCATTGGGGATTAGCGAAGGCACGTCAAAGTCTAATTTGGCCAAAGCCAGAGCAAAATTGCAGCAGATGGTCCTCAAATCGAGGATGATTCGAAGAGTGGAAGGAGAGAACTATGCGTGAAGAGCAGTTTG
>JBCBZF010001281.1:0-1709 GCA_039815525.1 Bacteroidota bacterium
AATTCGTTTTCCTCCTGTGAAAACCAGTTCTTTAATCGTTGGGCTGGGAATAGTTTTCGCCCATAAACTATCACCAGCTGCACCGAAATTGACAATCAAGCCTCTTAAGCCTATTGCCCAAACATCCCCGTTTCCCATATCAATTGCATCTAAGAATGCGGTATTGGCATAATCAGGTTTATCCAGCCAGGACCAGGAAGTGCCTATTGTATCAAGTGAGATAATGCCGGCATGACCACCATTTTGAAAGACATACCCAAGCAATATCCCAGATCCTGGCCCGGTAAACCGATAGCTTGCTACACTGATTCCCAGGTTGAACGGATAGGTTCGGATAAAATCAAATTGCTCATCAAAATGATACAATGCTGCCTGTCCACCGCTTCTCCCCATCGCCCAAAACCGGCCGTCAGTATCCTGCATTAAGCCATAGCCGTTGGTGTTGACGTAGGATTTTTGGTATTCGATTGGGGGTTGCGCATAGATGGGGCACGTAATGACCAACAATACAAGGGTGAAGATGAACGATTTCATGGTAATGGGTCTGACCGGGATGATTCAATGTACTTAGAAATGTTACAATTCCTCTTTTGTAGTTGTAGGAATGATTACCTAAAGATTTACGACAACATGCAGAGCGACCAATAGCCAATCAGAAAATCGGCATTTTTGTCCTACCCCCTTACCTATTCACTTCTGGCCCGATTGTAAACATCTTCTATCCCTTCACTCTTCTTGCATTTTTCCGATGACAAAACCTGCACAAACCCAATAACACCGTTAAATAATAACCCGGCAATAACTCACACAGAATCAATTGCTTAAAATTTTGGCTTTTTCACATCCTCTCTTATTTTTGGAGGCATAACAGCGTTAGACTACACACACATCCAACTCAGTTCTATGAAAGAGATTAAAGCGGCCATCACCGAGAGACGGAAACGAGAGATTGAGGCGGTGAAGGGTGCCATCTTACAGGCGGCCCGAAAACTGGCCATTGAAGACGGCTGGCCCAAAGTATCCATTCGTAAAATCGCGGTGCTGATTCAGTATACCCCACCGGTGATTTATGAGCATTTCAAAAACAAAGAAGCCATTCTCATCGAGTTGGAAAGTCAGGGCTTTCGGGATCTCTACCGCCACATGGTGGATACCCGTGAGACAAAATCAGACCCCAAAGAGCAGGTACTGGCCATGACCGAAACCTTCTGGGACTGGGCATTCAAACATGCTGAGCTATACCAGGTCATGTTCAATCTGGAAGGCATCCGGGCCAGTTCGACCAATCCGAAGGCACTCCGCGAAACCGGGGACCCGGTCCTGGAAAGTCTGCGCCAGATTCAACTGTTTGCCGGGCAAACTGATGAGCCTTTCTTCCATTGGTGGGCATTGGTGCACGGATATGTATCCATGGTCATGTGTGGGCAAATCACTGGTATGGACAGCCAGATGAAACGCAATCTACTGGCATCCACCAAACGCTTTGTCGATTCATTGGGATAATCAATCCCTGGCCCTTACAGTCTTTTTGGGTCAAGACTGTCAATTGATCACGAACCATAATTGAATTTGTGGGGCCTTCCGCTGTGCGCTTACAGCAGAGTCATAACCACGATGTGGGTTTTCCCCATAAAGCCCTCTCCTACCCTATTGGGAAAAACGATACCGAAGGTGAAATGCTTGTATTTTCTCAAAGAGATCGGAAGAGC
>JBCBZF010000186.1:0-8501 GCA_039815525.1 Bacteroidota bacterium
AATTGAATCTGCTGATCAAAGTTGAAAGCGGTGGTACGCTGTTGACGCTGTGGAAGAGAAGGATTATCAGTTTTGTTGCGATCAAGGGAAAAGTCAAGCGTCGCATAACCAGTGGGGCGAATGCTCACCGGGCCGCCCCCGAAGATGTCAGAAAGTTCTTCCAGATCAAGATTCAGGGCCAGTCCATCACGGTTTTCGGCACTGGAAGACAGCGACTGCTCCCGGAAATAATTATCGATGCCTTTTTTCCGACGGAGTTCAATGTAGTCATCACGGGAAATGTAAGAAGGAGGCCGCACATTGATGCCGCCAACTTTTTCATAGATGTAATAGCCTTTGCCATCTTCCGAGATCTCATAGCTGATCTCCACATTCTTGGGCATACCCAGCGTGAGGGGGGTGACGTATCCCTGCGTAGTGGGATCGCCGGGCCGGTTGTTCGGATTATTCGGTTTATTGGTATCTCCTGGTGGAAAGTATTGGGGAATATCCAATACCGAATCCACCAGACCAAGTCCGTGTGCCTGCGGCATATCCGTTTCCGGCGTATCTTGTTTTTCTGGCTCGGCGACAAACAGAGAGAATACCGCCGAAACCAGCATCGCAATACTGAACTTCGACAAAGCCTAACGATTTACAGTTTTCGAGTGTCCCAAGGACATCAAATGTTACAAAACGGGTAGAGGCTTATGTCATAGGCAGGAATCAGTCTTCGGTTTTGGTCTTTTCTCGTGGGTGGGGTCAAAAATACGGATGTAAATGTATAAAATATCCCATACAAATCGGGTGTCAATCCGATGGGATGGCATCAGAAATACCCTCAATGGCGGCTAAGATTGTTTATTCTGCTGAAATGTTATTTCCCCAAAACAGCTTCAAGTAGCAAAACATCTATTGCATCAAAAAATGAACTTTCACGAATTCTTTTACAAAGAAAGAAATTTATGGATTCCGAAGGGCGAGCTTAATGATCTGCTCAACACTTACTTCCGGTCCTTCTTCTTTCAGAATCCTATCAATGCGCTTCACCATCGCTGGTTTGGGCAGCCCAAGATTTACGAGCGCGGCCAGGGCTTCGGATTTCCTGGCACTGCCTGAGGCAGCGCCACCAGAAACCGATCCTGCACCAGCTCCTTCTTCCAGTTTAATCTTGTCTTTCAATTCCAAAATGATCCGTCCGGCGGTTTTGGCGCCGATGCCTTTGACCTGTTTCAGGGCTGCGGCATCTTCCGTCCGAATGGCGGTATACAGTGCATCAGCCGAAATACTGGACAGAATCATCATGGCGGTGTTGCCACCAACACCAGATATACTGATCAATTGTTCAAAAAGCGTTTTTTCCTGTGGCGCGACGAAACCATACAGAACCTGCGCATCCTCGCGTACCTGGAAAAAGGTGTGCAACTGGATTTCTTTCTTCTCCCGAATGGCAGAATAGGTATTGAGAGAGATCCGAACCTGATAGCCAATGCCGCCTGTTTCGACGATGACAAAGGCAGGTTCCAGATGTGCAATTTTCCCTTTGATGTAAGCAATCACAGCTACGAAATGAAAACGATGAATAGTGGGGCAAACGTTGCCTGAAAAAAAGAAACGCATATCGGTGATCCAATCGACCAATATGCGTTGTTGAGAGGTGAACGGAAATCAGTCCTGTGGATTGATCAGATAACTGACACCAATCAGGAGGCCGCCAGCCAGGCCAAATGTTTCTGCATTGCGGGTAGAGCCTCTGGCCCAATCCCAATATTTGATGTCCTGGGTGCTGCCACCTTCGGTTACCCGAAAGGTGACATTTTTGTCTTCCACGTCCTGAATGATGTAATCGGCCCGCAGGCGCAGGGTCATCATCAAATCATAGGTCAAACGTACATCCACCCCAATGTCTCCGACCAGACTGACCACGAAATTGTCGAAACGCTCCGTTTCAGTGGGGAAATTGGAGAAATTACTGGGAATCGGAGACTCGAAGCTTGGGTCGTCATTGTATTCCCAGGCACGGGTACGAAAGTTAAATGAAGCCCCGAGGTTCATCCCAAACATCACTTTGCGATTGGCCGGACTGGAATTGATGCTGAGCATCACCGGGATCTTGAGGTATTCAATGCGGGTGTTGAAGTTGTTGCGGAAGTTGATGTCGCGGCGGGTGGTAAAACGCCCCCCCTGCTGGCTGTACAAGACATTGAGCTGTAGCCCCATGAATTTGGCGAAGTGCCAATCAGCAGAGATCCCGCCAGCCATGCCACCGGCTAATGCCAGTTGGTAACTATCCTCGTCGAGGCTCTGGTCATCATCATTGATCAGCAGCGCAGCCTGCGGCAACAACAGAGCACCAAGGCGCAGCCCTTTCTGGGCCATGAGCGGTCCGGCAATGAGCGCCGCAAACAAGAGGAAGGTAAAGAGCCTTTTCATGAGAATGGATGAATTGTTTGGTCAAATTTAGCAGGGACCCGCATAGATGGACAGCGATCCGAAGGGGAAAAATAAACTTTATCTGTTAAATGATAAAGCCTTTGTATCTTTCTGTCTCTCAAAAGGTGCTCATTTTCGCTTTTCTCTCTCACAAATGCTGCTTCGAATCAATCCCGACAATCCACCCGACCGCCTCTTACAAAAAGTGGTAGACTGCCTGCGTGCCGGTGGCGTCATCATTTATCCAACCGATACAGTCTATGGTCTGGGATGTGATATCACGCAGAAGAAGGCGGTCCAGAAGATCTGTCAGATCAAGGGCATCAATCCGGAAAAGCATTCTTTGAGCTGCGTCTGCGAAAACCTTAAGATCATCGGCATCTATGCCAATCGGGTCTCTACGCCGATCTACAAACTGATGCGCAGTGCCCTACCTGGTCCCTACACCTTTATATTACAGGCATCAAAACAAATACCCCGCCATTTTCAAACCAAAAAAACCGTCGGCATCCGGGTTCCGGACCACAACATTCCCATCCGTCTGGTCGAAATGCTGGGTAATCCCATTGCCTCCATCAGTCTGCCGCAGGATGAAGAACAACCGGAATACTTCATGGACCCCAGTCTGATCGAAGAACAGTATCGCAATCGGGTGGACCTGGTGATTGATGGCGGCTATGGTGGCTACGAAGGCTCAACCATCATTGATTGCAGTGAAGGAGAAGACGAGGTTGAAGTGATTCGTGAAGGCGCAGGCGATTTGGAGAAATTGGGCCTAATCATCTGAGATTGTTTGATAGTGCAGTTCCAGCACTCCACTTTCATAGGCTTTTTGAGCGACCAGTCTGAGCTGTTGTTGTGCGGGCAATCCCTCAAATAAATCGATTCCTCCAGAGAGCAGAATCGGCATGACATGAATGATCATTTCATCGATCAGGCCGGCATTGAACAGGAGGGTATTGATCTGCCCACCACCAATCAGCCAGATGTCTTTGCCCGGTTGTTGTTTGAGTATTTTCACAAAATCGACCACATCCCCGGAGACAAATTGCACATGCTCCGTATCCTGATGGGCGGAATCGCGGGTCAGTACAAAGTTTGTCCGATCTGGATAGGGAAAAGGAATGTCCCAGCTGATGACTTGCTGATAAGTCGCATTGCCCATGATGGTGGTGTCGATGCGGTCGTAAAAAGCATAGTAGCCATAATCACTTTGACCGGGATTGGGAATGCTGTCCAGCCAGGCGACGCCCCCATCAGCAGCGGCGATTTTATGGTTGAGACTGGTGGCTGAATAGAGGATGAGTTTGCGCATGTCGATGAAGTTAAGGTTTTCACCGAATTTACCTGGATCTCACCATTTGCTGGGCGCTCGACAAAACGTATTTTCTGTCTTTCATATCACACAATGTGTCATCCTAAACCAGGTCCCGTAAAAAGTACCATAAGCGTCAAGCTAAGGCATTTTAGCAAGACCACTAAACAGTCCTGTCATCCTGAAAAATCTGTAGTGAAACGGAAGATTTGTTCAGGATCTCCAGCAATCAAATCAGTTTTTAAGCCTTAAATAGATCCTGAAACAGCGTTCAGGATGACACAATGTGTGTGTTTGGGCTCTCAAAACCCTATTTGCTAAAACCCTACGTGTACTGACGCTCATAGGAACAAGTCCCGGATGACATTCAGGATACTCAATAGATGCTGAAACGCAGTTCAGCATGACAATTCTGTTAGTTTTTATCATTGACACAAATTGCCAGGTCAAATCCGTATGCCATGTCTGGATAGGTTGAGGATACAATTCACTGCTTTCCATCCTTTTTTGAGAAAAAATACCGAACGAAAAACTCACTCCAGCAAACTCAGTCTGGCAGAATACGAGAGCTTTTTATAAGCAAAATTCTCCGCTTCATTGAAGTCTTTCCGTTTCCGCTGGATGCCCACCCTCATGTCAAGCGGTCTTACATCTTGATCGGCGCGAAACTCCCCGAAGGATAGCGCGCCTTCTGAAGAGATCATTTCGAACTTCATACCAGGAAGACTAAAATAACCCGTAATGAATTGAATCCCATCTCGAGAAGATAATTCGTATCGGTTGAGCAACATATTGAAAGGATCAGTCGGATTGATTTTGGGGTAAACCTGAAAAATGGTCCGTAAAGCTCCTGAGCGAGTCAATTTTGTTTCCCATGTGATTTGCGAATACTAGCAGATGCCACTCGCGATTTCCGTACGATCTATCATTTTTACAGGCAGCCAATATTCTCCTACATCAAAATCGAATTTTCGGATGTCGATACGCACCTGCTCATAAAAAATGGTATCCTCCACACCTCTTTCCTGACTGAGCATCAGTATATCCATCTGAAGAGAACTATCTCCCAGGGACTGCTGATCGATATATTCGTACCCAGTCCCTGAAAAGTCATCCGGCAGAAAGTTGCTGTTGAGAGAAGGCAAGGTACCAAAACAAGTCGCTTCCATTCCAGGGTCCAGGATGTGTAGTTCTACCCTTCCATGCAGTTCCATGAGGTCCTTTGCAGGTAGGTAGCGGGCATTCTCATATCCTTGTCTTGCAATTGGTTTGGGATTAGAGCAGGCAGTGAAAAGAAAAACGGTGAGAAGGATGATCGTGAGCGTGAAGAAATGTGGTTTCATACGATTGGTTGTGGTGTATAATACTGTGCTGCTTGATTGTACGGGGAAGCTTTTCATCTGGTTGGATGTCTATTCCACCTATCCTCATCACGGAGCCAATGAAGGCTAATCTGGCCATCTCCATCGACGGTCAACTCTCTTTCAAACCCATATTCTAAGTTGAGGGCCTTTAGCTCAAAGTTTTGAAAAATCTTCTGAATCTTTTTACGACACCGTCTGATATCTCTGCTTTCTTGAAGATAAAAGCCAAAGCCTTCCCACAAATTAGGCTTATCACCAGACGCCGTTCTGATACGCTTCAACTTACCGTTTTTATCAAAGTACAATTCATAAGTGGCAAGGCAGTACAAACCACTCGATTCCACGCGTTGTTGAGACACAAATTCTTTCAGATGGCCATCAAGCGTGTCTTTGATCCTTTCAAAATAAGCACGTCTTGGTTTGTCCTTTTGCCATTTTCGCGCTTCTTTTTTTGTCAGCTTATACATGCTTGTGATCGTTCCTGTCGAATATGCATGGCCAATGGGTAAGAGGCTACAAAAACGCTCAAAGTGTTCCTGCAACCTTAAAGCTTGTTCAAGTGTGTCCAGGTTTTGCAATATAAGACCATGAAATAATGCTGTGTCACTTACACTCCACGGACAAAACAAAGTTTGCTCATTGTGAAAAGTACCAAGCTTAAAAAAATAAGTAACGTCACCACAATCAGTAAACCCAAGAAACTGCCAATCTTTTTTTAGCGTGTCTGATGAAATAAGCGCCTGACCAGAAGCAATGAGCTGTCGGGCCAATCTGCTTGACAGCGAATCATCTAAGGTAATTTTTTGCCAGACGATCCGCTTCTCCTTATTGAAACGAGATTGTATCGCTCGGTTGATCAAGCTTCCCTTGAAGTGGATGTTGTCATTGCTAAAGAAGTCAATTCGATGCCGATAGTTGACAAACCTGATATGAGTCTGGTAGGGAGAATTCGCTATCACTGGAAGCTGATGATAGAAGCTATCTCTTTCTAACTGAGAGGCATTTTTCCAGCTGAAATTATCGTCCAATCGAACAAAATGGAGGGGAGAAGTTTGTCCCCAAAAAAATTGAGGCAACAGGAAGCAGGAAGTCCATAAGCAGACTGTAATACATATTTTCATAGGCCGATCAGTCATCTGTATCAGTGAGTTAATAGAGAGACAGAGTGGCTGGACTTAATCCATACAATTGTTTCTAAACCCTTAGTAGAGGCGGAACTTACTTTGCTTTCTGTTAGGAAGCATTACCCAATCCGATAGGCTACCTATCTTACTTCACGGCTTCCGTAGCAGCAGCCTTGCGCGCATACGCACGCCCACTCAGCTTCAGAATCAAGGCTCCAACCACCCCGGACACAAAGGAGCCGATCAGAATGCCGACTTTGGCAGAGCCTACGTAGAGGCTCTCATCAGCAAAGGCGAGATTGGCGATGAAGATCGACATGGTGAAACCGACGCCCGCCAGAATGGCCACGCCAATGATCTGCATCCAATTGACATTTTCGGGTAACTCAGCCAGTTTGAGTTTGACGGACAAAAACGACAGCAGGGGAATCCCGATCAATTTTCCGGCAAAGAGAGCGGTGGCGATGTTGGCCGCCAATAAAAAGTCAAAGCCGGCATCGGTGCTGAAAGAAATCCCCGCATTGGCCAGGGCGAAGATCGGCATGATGAAATAGGCGACCCAACCGTGGAGTTTATGCTCCAGATGCTGGAGGGGCGACTGCACTTTGCCGAGCAGGCTCTCCATGTGATCGATTTTGTGGATCATCTCCTTGGTCAGCCCTTTGTTGGGATCAGAATCTTCGATTTCGTCTTCAATGCCCGACAATTCTTGCACAAAAGTCTTAAAGTCGATTTTCTGGCGAATGGGCACCGTAAAGGCCAGCAAGACGCCGGCAATGGTAGGATGAATGCCTGATTTGAGGAACAATACCCAAATCACAATCCCCAGACCGAAGGTGAGATATTTGCTATAAAAATTGCGGGAGGACAGGAAAAAGAGAATCCCCAGCAAGGCGAGGGAAATGATGATCAGCAACCAGTTGATGCCACTGCTGTAAAAGACTGCAATCACCATCACTGCCCCCAGGTCGTCCACGATGGCAAAGGCCGTCAGGAAGATTTTGAGACTCAAAGGCACCGAACGTCCCAATAGATTGAGGATGGCCAGGGAAAAGGCAATATCAGTCGCCATGGGAATCCCCCAGCCTTGGGTAGTGGCTGGATTTTGGTTAAGCATCACGAACAAGGCCAGTGGCGCAAACATGCCACCTAAAGCGGCGAAGAAAGGGAAAGTTGCCTTGCGGATGGAGTTGAGCTCACCGATGAGCACTTCGCGTTTGATTTCCAGTCCAATCAGAAAGAAGAAAATCGCCATCAGGCCGTCATTGACCCAGAGAATAGCTGGTTTGATCAGCTCAAAGCGAATCAGGTCCAGACCGAGTTTGGCATTCCAAAGCGCCTCGTAGGTATCGGCATAGGGGCTATTGGCCCATACCATGGCAAGGATGGTGGCACCAAACAAGAGAAAGCCACTGAGGCCTTCAATTTTGATGAATTTCTGGAAGAGACTTGGTTTCGTCATGTTGGCGTTCCGCTATTCAAATTGGTGTTTCCCTGCAGACCAATTTCGGTCGGGAAATTAACCAAATTTTGAAGACATGGTTCGAAAAGCGGAGACTTTCTGGGAAATGGAATGGTTTTCTGCTGGGAAAGTGATTCGCGGAGGATAGATGGACAAGATCAATTCCATACCACCTATCCCTTTCATCAAGGAAAGACCACATCACCATTCTCACCCCCCAATACCACGCAACCCATCAGTGTTAGATCGCCCTAACAAAATTTGGTAGTCTTTTTCATACATTTGTCATACACACATTATCAAATTGTCTGCATGGCATCACAGACTGTAGAAAATTACCTGAAAGCACTCTTCACCTTGAGCGGGGAAAGAGGAATCGTAAACATCTCTGACCTCAGCAAGCATTTGGCGGTGAGTAAACCCACTGCCAACAGCATGATCAAAAAGCTGAATGAACAGGACCTGGTCTATTATGAGCCATACAAGCCATTGTCTCTGACACCCAAAGGCCGGAAGCAAGCGGCTCTGATTATCCGAAAGCATCGTCTGACGGAAATGTATCTGGTGGACAAAATGGGCTTCGGCTGGGAAGAGGTACACGAAATTGCCGAACAAATGGAGCACATCAAGTCCCCGGCTTTCTTTGCCCGCATGGATGAGATGCTTGAGTATCCGACCATCGATCCACATGGATCGCCCATTCCCGATCGCGATGGCAACATCGAGTGGAAGTCCTATCACAAACTGTGTGAATGTAAAGCTGGGGATGAAGTATTCCTGGCCGCTTTGACTCACTCCTCGACAGAATTTTTGCACTATCTCAA
>JBCBZF010000069.1:0-12013 GCA_039815525.1 Bacteroidota bacterium
CGAAGCAAACATAGCAAATTATTTACAGGTCGCAAACAATTTCGCAAAAAAATTTACACAAATCGAAAATCAAAATTCCCAATCCAAACAAAAATCATCAAAAAAAATATTTTTTAAATCAAAACCATAACCTATTCACCCTTCTTCCTTAAATCCTGAATCAAAGCAAGTGTTTCTCTCACCACAGTTTCCAATTCGCCAAATGCATTGCGGGCAATCATATCCTTACTCACAAGTTTTGACCCCATTCCGACACAATCAATCCCTGCGCCAAACCAGCCTGAAAGATTTTCGTGTGTTGGTTCGACCCCTCCGGTTGCGATCAAGGTAGACCAGGGGCAGGGGCCTTTGATGGATTTGATAAAGGCAGGGCCACCGAGGGTGTTGGCGGGAAAGACTTTGACGATCTCTGCGCCCCATTCCTCCGCCTGATTGATTTCGGACAGCGTGGCGCAGCCCGGACCCCAAAGGATTTTACGACGATTACAGATACGGGCCATGTCATGATTGAGGATGGGAGAAACCACAAAATCCGCTCCCAATTGAATGTAGAGGGCCGTGGTTGGGCCATCGACCACCGACCCAATCCCCAAAATCAGATCAGGATAGGTAGTCCGTACATATTTCATCAGATCGGTGAAGACCTCATGGGCCAAATCGCCCCGATTGGTAAACTCTATGATGCGCAGGCCACCCGCATAGCAGGCGTCTGTGATTTTTTTACATAGCTCGATATCGGCCTGGTAAAACAAAGGCATCATGCCCTGATCAAGCAACGTTTGGGCAACCTGAAGACGTGAAAAACGAGCCATGTTATTTTAATTCTCTGATTTTGATACTACGAAAGCGAACTTCATCGCCATGATCCTGCAGGAGGATGTGTCCACTCTGCCAGTGGCCAAAGTTTTCCCAATTGACATATTTGCTGCGGGCTACCAGGGCATCAAACATTTGGTCGCCACGGGTGTAGGCCAATACTTTTCGTTCATTCAACCAATGCTCTACCTCTGCCCCAACAAAATCAGCAACTTCCTCCCGGCTATTGGGCCACACATGTTTGCGGACGCCTTTGACAACCAAACGCGCTCGGTTCCACTCTCCGATTGGAGAAGGCTTTTTGCTTGTATGGGCCGGGATCAAATCATACAATGAAGCAATGGTCCGATTACCAGCACTACCCTTCTTGGCATCAGGATGTTTTTCATCATCCAGGATCTGGTATTCCAGACCAATGGCTGAACCTTTGGCGCCATAGCCTTCAGTGATAAAGTATTTGATGCCGCTGTTGGCACCTTCGGTGAGTTTGAACTCCAGGCTCAGTTCGAAAGTGGCATATTCGTCCATGGTAACAATGTCGCCGCCATTGGTGGATTCTCCACCATTAGAAGCCTCCACAATCAATTCCCCATTTTCGACCTTCCAGCCTTTGGCGGGGAAGGCTTCTTTGCCAACACCACGCCATCCCTTAGTGCTTTCACCATCAAATAGCAGCTTCCATCCTGCTCCTTTTTCCTGCTCAGACAGATGATTGGGAATGCGGTTGACGACGGGAATCTCGCTTGCGGGTCTGGCTTCCAGGTTGTCAGTCTGAATGCGAATCTTGCGCCAGCGGATTTCGCGATTGGCCATTTCTTCTTTACCAATGCTGTGAACCTGAAGTGCAATGAAGCCTTCGGCAGTCAGATCGTCCACCAAATCGGTAGCAGGAACATCGTTGAGCCAGGTTCGGATAGAAGAACCAATTGCCTCTACCCGAATATGATTCCAATCATTCTGCTTAAATGCTTCTCTTGCCAGCGGATTTTGTTCCAGTGGATACAACCAACCTCGGCGTGCTTCATCATAGATACCTGCCGTCCAGGCACGACTGGAAGGATCAATTTCAACCTGATAACCATGCACCCGCCCATCTTTATAATCCGGCAGGCTATTGGAACGAATCTGTACGCCTGAATTGATGATGGGATCGACCTTGAATTCATATTCCAGAATGAAATCTCCATACATCTTTTCAGTGGCCAAAAAGGTGTTGGGCGTATTGAGCACCGTGGTTCCGATCACTTCACCATTTTCGACGCGATAGGTCGCTTCACCATTGAGTTTGGTCCAGCCTGTCAGTTCATCATTGATCAGATAGGTCCAGTTTCCATCTCCGCTTTGCATACTCTGCTGGCAAGCAGCAACACCCAGGCAAAAGAGAAATAACAGGCTTTTGGTCAGCTTCTTATTCATTGTAGTGTCCTTTTGATTCCATGCATCAGGCCCCGTAATTCGGCGAGTCCCCGTAATCTTCCAATTGCAGAATAGCCAGGATTGGTGGTCTTTTCCAAATCGTCCAGCATTTGGTGCCCGTGATCAGGCCGCATTGGGATCTCCCAGTCTGGCTGATCTGACTCTTTTCGCCTTTTCTCTTCAGTGATCAAGGCTTCTATAACGGCAAACATATCCACATCTCCATCCAGGTGATCAGCTTCGACAAAGTTGCCTATGGCATCTCTTTTGGTACTGCGCAGGTGGACAAAATGGATGCGGTCTGCAAACTGCCGGACCATCGCGGGTAGATCATTGGTAGCGTTTACGCCAAAGGAACCGGTACAAAAGGTGAGTCCGTTAGCCGGTGAGGGCACATTGTCAAACAGCCATTGCACATCCTGCTGTCTACACAATATTCGGGGCAGGCCCAGAATATCGAAAGGCGGATCATCCGGATGGATCACCATGTTGATCCCGAGTCTCTCTGCATGCGGGCAAATTGCATCGAGGAAATAGGCCAGATTCGCCCGTAACTGCTGATGATCGATTCCATCATAAGTCGCCAAGGCAGCGCGAAAAGAATCAAGATGATAGCCTTCTTCCGCGCCAGGCAATCCTGCCAGAATGGTTTTTGCCAGCTTCTGATGCTGTAGCGCAGACATTAAGCGAAATCTCTCACTGGCCGCCTTCACTTCATCCTTCGTCCAATTCTCTTCTGCATTTTTGCGACGGAGGATCAGGATATCAAAGATTGCCAAATCGATCCGGTCAAATCGCAGCGCCTGGGAACCATCGGGCATGACATACTGTAAGTCCGTACGGGTCCAGTCTAAGACAGGCATAAAATTGTAACAGACGATGCGAATGTCCTGGGCTGAAAGGGCTTCAAGACTTTTGATATAATGCTCAATCAGCTGGTCGCGATCAGGCCCGGCGGTTTTGATACTCTCATGGACTGGCAGGCTCTCCACCACTGACCAGGTCAGACCAGCTTCAGCAATCAGCTTGCGTCGTGCAGCAATCTCATCTTCCGTCCAAATGGCACCATTGGGCAAATGATGCAAGGCATGCACAACGTCTGTCGCACCAGCCTGACGAATGTCAGATAGTGAAACCGGATCGTTTGGACCGTACCAACGCCAACTCTCTTTCATTTTCGTAACAATTGACTAAACCCCACTGAATGCACTGAAGCCACCATCAATCGGAATGACCACCCCCGTCACAAAGCGAGACGCCTCACTGGCAAGCCATTGGATGGTGCCACACAACTCTTCTGCCTCACCAAAACGCTTCATGGGCGTCTGGCGGATAATGGTTTCACCTCTCTCTGTCAATTCGCCATTTTCCTTCAACAGCAATCTCCGGTTTTGTTCACCAATGAAAAAACCCGGTGCAATGGCATTGACGCGCAAGCCTTCCCCAAATTTCAACGCCATTTCCACCGCCATCCAGCGGGTGAAGTTTTCCACCGCAGCCTTTGCAGCAGAATATCCGACCACTCTGGTAATCGCACGTGACGCGGTCATGGAAGAGACATTGATGATCACACCTTTTTGTTGCTTTGCCATTTGTGCCCCGAAGACCAGACTGGGTAAAACGGTCCCATCCAGATTCAAACGGGTTACAGCAGAAAAATCGGGCATGGAAAGCGAAAACACATCCTGCTCGGGCGAAATGGTGGCGCCAGCCAGGTTTCCACCTGCCGCATTGATGAGGACATCCACGCTTTGCCAGTGTTGCAAGATGTTAGCCAAAGCCTTTTCCAATGATGAGCGATCCAGGACATCGGTTTCACAAACCAGGACATCAGCACCAATTGATCGGAGTTTTTCAGCCAGTGCATTGGCGGCATCAGGCCGGATATCCAGAAGCCCTATCCGTGCACCAGCCCGGGCCATACTTTCTGCCATTCTGGCTGCCAATACGCCACTTCCGCCGGTAATGGCGATCACTTTTCCGGAGAGGTCAAAATCGGGGGCCATAGCAGGAGCTTTATTTTTTCAGAAAGATACAGGCTGCCCTGTACTTTTCAGGCATTTGGTGGATGGGAACGGTTGCGTCCAAATACTTACAGATGTAAGGCAGAACCATTGATTCGGGCAGATCCCAGTCCGACTTTATCCAAATTTCAACATCAGTAATACCAATTATGCCATTCACCAGATTTGGGCTTCTGATACTGGGAATGCTCTTTTTACAGAACGCATTTACACAGGAAGCTGCGTTTTCATTTTCTACTTTCAGCATGGATGACGGTCTCGCATCCAATATGGTTTATTGTGTCACAGAGGATCAGGACGGCTTAATATGGGTTGGGACAGCCAATGGTCTTCATAGTTTTGACGGGACATACTTCCGTAGGCGGTTTCATGCTGATGAAGGCTATTCACCTACCCACCGCCTCAGCAACCATCGAATCAAAGCTCTGTTGACAGACCGTCAGGGGAATATGTGGGTTGGGACACAAGGTGGAGGATTAAATAGAATTGATGCAAAAACAGAAAGCATACAAGTTTTTCAACATCATGAAGGCGTTACCAACAGTTTGAACCATAATGAAGTCTTGAGTCTATTGGAGGACGAAAATGGCAATATTTGGATCGGAACGGAAAATGGTTTGTCCATCCTCGAACCAGAAAGTGGCAAATTTCACAACTACTTCCCCAATGATCAGGACAGCACACAATTGTTCAGAGGGTCAATCCTCAATATCCAAAAAGCTCCGGATGGACATATCTGGCTGTCAGCCTGGGCAGGCATGGTACAAAAGGTCATCGCTCCTAAGGTCAACGGAAAAAAGGACATCGCGGACTTAAGCTTTCGATCTTTTCCGCTCCCAGATGGCGCATATCCTCCCAGCAATGAAGAAACGGTGTGGGGGTTCCACATTGATCCGGCGGGTCATATTTGGGCGAGCTCATGGGGAAGAAGTTTTTATGTGATGAAAAATGAACAGGAGGGCTTCAAAAAATTGCCGGAAAATATACTAAAACGGATTGCGCGTGCAGCCTTCAGCATCACATCTGACCAACAGGGAAGAATCTGGCTGGGAACATCAAAGGGAATTAACATTCTGGAGAAGGATGATACGATCGACGAACCATATTCCATCACCAATTTCCGGCTCGAGTCTCAAGACCCGAATGGTTTTGTCTGCTTCCCGAGTCGCCAGATTTTCCGCGCTTCTGATCAAACGCTATGGATTGCGTCAGAAGGAGGCTTGGGCAAATACAATCCCTTCTCTAATTATTTTACAGGCTTTGCACAACGCAAACAGATGGGGAAACCCGTTACTGTCTCTGCCATCGGTAAAGATACACTCGGCAATCTTTGGGTCGGAACAGAAAGAAGTGGCTTGTATCGGATCAATGAAAGGAACGGAAGCCGAAGAGAGGTACAATATACGAAGCGAGCGCCCAAATCAGGGGAACCATCGCGTATACATATCATCCATCATATAAACAGCAAAGTCTGGGTTGCAGGTGCGCATGGCATCAGTATCATTGACCCCGTCAGTTTTGCCTATACCCATCATCCGATGGTCATTGGGTCCGATCCTTCACCGACCCGGGTATTACACATGATGGAGGGGCCAGACGGACAGATATGGATTGCCACTTTTAAGGGCTTGCTTACACTCGATCCGGAGAGCATGCAGTTTCAGAGATATATACATGATCCGTCAGACCCCCATTCTCTACCAGACAACAATCTCAACTGGCTGGCCATGGAAGGGAATAATAAGATCTGGGCCGGGTCAGAAAACCGTGGTCTCATTGAGGGAGATATCTATCCTGATGGCCGAATCAACTTTACCTACCATGTCCCAAAACCAGAAGACATACACGCTCTGATCAATAAATCTTACCGATCTGTCCTGGTACAGAATGGAATTTGGATAGGCACGATCCAGGGATTGCTGTTTTTCCAGCCGGAGACAAAAGCCTTTCAGCGTTTCGGCATAGAGCAAGGGCTCCCAACCCCAAACCAAATCTCCCTTCAAACCGACCAGCATGGCAGAATATGGGCCGGTACCAATCCTGGCATTTCAATGTTCCGCGCTAAAGAAGGGGTTTTTTCCCATTTTGACGCCAAACAAGGGCTAAGCGGAATCAACTATTTTGATGGCGCTTCCTACAAAGATGAGGATGGGATGATGTATTTCGGCAGCGACAATGGTTTGATCCGCTTCCATCCAGATTCCGCGGGAAAAGCATTTGCCTTACCCAGGGTTGTCATCTCCGGATTAAAGCTTGGAAATAAGTATGTACAAGCCGGTACCCAGGATCCATATCTTGGAAAACCGCTCCTACAAACTTCGATCAAACATCTGAAAGAGATTACCTTATGTCATAACCATCGTCTGGTGGAAATCGATTTTGACATCATTAATCAACAATTTGGAGAACAGGGTAAACTCGCCTATAAGATGGACGGCATAAATGATGATTGGATCATCGGAAAGGCGGAGAGGTTTGTCCAATATGCCAATCTAAAAGCAGGAACCTATACCTTTTCTGTTAAAGCCACCAATCGGGATGCTGTCTGGAATGAAACGCCAACCTCTATCAGAATACATGTCTTACCGCCTTTTTGGGAGACGTGGTTATTCAGGGTGCTCATGATCACCATCGGACTCTCGCTCCTGTATGCCATTTACAGGTATCGAACCCGCCAGATCAAAAAACAAAACCGCAGGCTGCAGTCCATGGTAGCAGACCGGACCCAGAAGCTTGAATACGCTCACCGTCGGGAGACTTTTGCCCGACAGCAAGCGGAGGCTGCCAATCAAGCAAAGAGTGAGTTCCTGGCCAATATGTCGCATGAGATCCGCACACCGATGAACGGCGTGCTCGGCATGGCCGAGTTGTTGGAGGATAGTCCTCTCAATCAAGAACAAAAAGACTACGTCCAAACCATCCAGAAAAGTGGCCAAAGTCTTTTGTCCATCATCAATGACATTCTTGATTTTTCCAAAATTGAATCGGGGAAACTGGAACTGGAAGCAGTGCCCTACAATGTCCGGGAGCTTATTGAAGATGTATTGGATTTGTTTGGGGCAAAAATTGGGCACCAAAAACCAGTGGACCTCCTCTACTCTTTGGGACCGGATGTCCCCTCCCATCTGATTGGGGACAGTCTCCGCCTCCGGCAAATCCTGGTCAACCTGGTCGGAAATGCCCTGAAGTTTACGCATGAAGGTGAAATTGTGGTCAGTGTTCAGCGGGAAGACAGACCTGATCCAACCTCCCAACAGGCCCGTATTTCCATTTCTGTCCGGGATACCGGCATCGGCATTCCACCGGACAAACAGAAAGCCTTATTTGATGCGTTCACCCAGGTAGATGCCTCCATCACCCGAAAATATGGCGGAACCGGTCTCGGTTTGGCCATTTCTTCGCAATTGGTCCAACTGATGGGCGGGAAACTTGCAGTTGAAAGTGAAGTGGGGTTTGGCTCGACCTTTTATTTCCACATTCAATGCCCGCTTGCCTCCCTCGAAGTACTCAACAGCCCTTCCCTCAAAACCGCCACTTTGGCAAACAGAAAGATTGCCCTCATCAGTCATAAACAGGGTTTGGTTCATTTTATCCGCCAGACGCTTTCCAATCAGGCTGTTGCGGTCGAGATTTTCCCCTCTCTTTCAGCCTTTCACAATACCTCGACAGCTTTTGACCTTGCCCTATTCGATTCCTTTAGTCTTGGCCCACTGGATAACATTGATCCTTCGGTATTTGCCAAACAGATTTCGGTTGGACTTTGTCCCATTGAAGAGATACGCCAGGCCAAGGCCAGCGCACATTTCCGGACCATTCTGGCCAAACCAATTCGGCCCAACGTCTTGCTCCGAAATCTTACCGAATGCTTCACACAGGCTGAATCCAAGTCACACACAGACAATTCACAGCCAATTAAACAACAAAAACCCGCAGCTGATCTCCGGATTTTACTGGCAGAAGACAATCCTGTCAACCAAAAGCTGGCGCTCAGGATGCTCAATAAACTTGGGTATCAGGCACAACTTGCCCCCAATGGACGCGAGGCCGTCAAAATGGCTCGCAGCCAAGCCTTTGATCTGATCCTGATGGATGTCCAAATGCCAGAGCTGGATGGACTGGGCGCAACCCGGGAAATCCGAAATGCGTCTGAGATCTCTCCTCAACCGGTCATCATTGCCATGACCGCCAATGCCATGCAGGGAGACAAAGAACGCTGTCTGGCCGCGGGGATGAACGCCTACATCAGTAAACCATTCAAAAAAGCTGATCTGGCAGAAAAACTCCACACCCTGCAACAGCAAAGAGCGCAGGCCTCTCAGTCGTAAAAAGCACCGGGAGCAATTGGTATCTGGACCAATACATGCAACATAAACCCAGTTTTTTCCCTAAATTTTGCGGAAAGGGACTGAAGCTATGCAGAGAAGCCGCATAACCATCATTGATCTTGCTCAGGAACTGGGCATGTCCAAGTCTACTGTTTCGCGGGCGCTGCGCCATCATCCCAACGTGAGCAAAGCGACGCGTGAGCGGGTTTTGGCCAAGGCCAAAGAGCTGAATTACCGCCCCAACCGCATTGCCCAGAACCTGGTTCACCGCCAAACCCGCACCATCGGGGTCGTCATCCCGGATGTAAGTTTTCCATACTTCTCCAAGACCCTGAGCGCGGCCCAAAAAGCAGCGGAACAGGCAGGCTATCAAATCATGATCTGCCAATCAGGGGAATCTTTCCAGGCAGAATGCCGGGCCATCGACACCCTGGTTGACAACCAGATTGATGGGCTTCTGATTTCGCTTTCTCAGGAAACCCAGGATTATGAACATTTGGTGCCCCTTCTCAACGATGAGGTTCCAGTGGTCATGTTTGACCGGGTCATTGAAAGCAAACGCTTCCCCAGGGTCGTGATGGACAACCACGGTGGAGCCAAGCAAGCGGTCGAACACCTGGTTCAGCAAGGCTACAGACGCATTGCACATCTGGCCGGGCCAGAAACATTGATGGTCAGCCAGCAGCGGGTGGTGGGATATCTTGATGCGCATGAAGCCACCGGCCTGCCGGTCGACGAATCGCTGGTGCTCAACCTGGGCTTTCGCAGGGAGCATGGTGAAGCAGGCGTACGTCAACTCTTTGCCCTGGACAATCCACCAGACGCCATCCTGGCGGTTACGGACAGCGTCGCCATCGGCGCAAAACTAGCACTGGAAGCCCTCGGCAAGCGGATTCCCGACGAAGTCGGGCTGGTGGGATTTAACAATGAAGCCTTCACGGAATATGTGGAACCGATGTTGAGCACGGTTTCATTGCCCATGGCTGAACTGGGAAAAAAAGGGATGGAAATGCTGCTGGCACACCTCAATGGCGCAGAAAATCCAGTCGCAGATCGGGAAATGTTGGGTGCAAGCCTGATTGTCAGAGAATCTTCAAAGGGACCTTCTGGAAAATCTCACGACTAATGAGGCAGAAAGGGAAGATTTGAGCCCATGCACCTCAATCTTTCCTTCTGAAACACCTAACGATCACCAACATGTCTTCTATTCTTCACCGTTTGGGGCTATGCCTCTTTGTCCTCTTTGTATCGATCTCGAGTGTATCCGCTCAAATCAATGACACCATTTATACAGACACGACCTTTCTCGCAGCCAACAATCCCCATTTGATTGTCAATACCAATCTGTTCCTGGATACTGGCGTGGTCATGACCATTGAGCCGGGGGCTGTGTTACAGTTTGACCAGAACAGCGGCATCACGATGCAAGAAAATAGCCAGGTACTGGCTGAAGGAACATTGACTGACAGTATCTTCCTTCAATCATCTTCACCGGGCAATAATTGGCGTGGGATCCAGGGAGAATTTAGTCCTTTTGATGAACCAACACCTGGTCTGATCAAGCTGACATATGTACATGCCTCAGCTGCAAACAACCTGGCCAGAGACATTATCGAGTTGGACATTGACCACTGTTACGTCCATGAAGGAGGCCTGATTGCTTCTGGTTTTACATTCGGTTCAACTGAAAAAACCGTCCGAATAGACAGTTCACGTATCATGAATATGAATGGGGTTCTGTTCTCTATTGAAAATTTTGCCATCCGGGACAGCTATTTTGAAAACATAAGTGGCTCCGTTGTAAATGAAGCCTACAGTATTACGGCAGCTTATTACGATAGCAAGCCCGTTCAAAACTGCCAGTTCATCAATGTTGGCACAGGCTTTACAGAAACCCTCGAAGGCGTCGCAATTGAAGACTGTTATTTCGAAAACTGCGGCATCGTGGCGCGACCTGATCAAGGACTATTTTTTTCGATGAGAAATTGTACTGCGATCAATTGTGATTCCGTCATTGTTGGCCTCGGCGGAAAAGATGATGCCATCGTCAACAATACCTTCACGAATAATCTTCTGGGAGTCAGTTGGAAAGAAGGCTACAGCCCATTTGCCTTTTCGTTTTTCCACGACAACAACATCTTCGACAATGTAGTAGACGTGCGCATTTCCACCAGCGACTCCATCATTTTGGAAAACAATTGCTGGGGGGAAACGGACTCAGCCAGTATCGTCGCCAATTTTGTGATCGATCCGGGCATCACCCCTGATTTTGCCCTCAGTCCCTTTTCCATCAATTGTATTCCCGGTCTGGTCTTTCCCGGAGATACCGATCACGATCAAGTTTGTGATTTATCAGACCTCTTTCCGATTGGGATTTATTTTGGGCAAAATGGACCCACTCGCCCCAATGCCACCCTCAACTGGGAAGGACAACTCGCGCCAGATTGGACCGACACATTGGCCAATGGCCAAAACCTGAAACATGCCGACGCCGATGGTGATGGCATGATCAACAGCAATGACACCGCTGCCATTTTCCTCAATTATGGACAAACCCATGACAATCTGCGCCTGGCGGGTTTCAGACAAACCGATGGTCCCAGCATCAGCATCGAAGCGCTACCAGGCTTGCTGACCGAAGGGCAAACTTATATGCTGGCGGTTTCGCTGGGCAGTGCAGACACCCTTGTCAATGATTTGTATGGTCTGTTCTTCGAACTGGAATACGATCCGAATCTGATCCAGAACATCGCTGTCAGCGCCAACAACAGCTGGGCGGGCAGTGTCGGACAGGACCTCTTGCTGATGGGACTCAATGCCAACAATCGTTATGGGGTGACGATGGTCCGCACCGATCAAAGCCCCGCCAGTGGATTTGGACAAATTGCCGAATTGGCCATCACCATGGCCGATAGCCTGCCCGATAATTTTACCTTCGACCTGACCTTCACCAAACAAGAAGGGGTAGAGTTGGACGAAACAGTTATCGAATTATCTGGCAATTCGCTCAGTCAGGATGTCGTGGGGGTTGGCGTCAATTTGGAAATAGAATTGGTCCAGGGCATTTCTCTCTTCCCCAACCCGGCGGCACAGATGGTTCGTTTTCGCAGCGAACAAGCCCTGATCAACAGCATTCGGATCGCCCTCTTTCGAGACTGCTCGACCCGTCGGTCTCGCAGTAAAGCCGGCTTGTGCTCTTACACTCTCACACGCGGTTTCCATCCGCGCTGAGCCGACCTTTGCACTCCTCCGTTACTCTTTGGGAGGAGACCGCCCCAGTCAAACTGCCCAGCACTCACTGTCCCACGCCCGGATTCACGGGACCGCGGTTAGGCAACACGCGTACAAAGGGTGGTATTTCACCGACGGCTCCATCCCGCCCTAGAACGGAACTTCAAAGCCTCCTTGGGGTTGATGAACTTCATGTCGACC
>JBCBZF010001240.1:0-1891 GCA_039815525.1 Bacteroidota bacterium
GGCGACGGTGTTGTAGCCGAACTTCTCCGTCACCGCGTAGATGACGCCGTCGCGGGTGTTGATTTGGGCAAAGGACAAATGAGTGTCCATGAAAATGAATGCGTCCTTGTCAGGAAAACGAAAGGCGCTGTCTTCGAGAATAACGGAAAGATTAAGCATGCGAGAGGAGTAGTCAAAAAATAATTGTAAAGAAAAATATCGGTTTTTTCTGGCCCTGACAAGGTTTTCATCATTTTTCGCGGCAGTTCTTCAAAAAAATCGAGTTGCTGATGTTACGTTTTTTCGAATGGCTGATACCAATGATTGTAAGCGCATAAAAGCGCACACAAACAACGCTAAAAATCAATTTCTTTCGTCATGAAAAACAGCATCAAAATCGCACTCGCCGCATTCTTTTTCACACTTTCTTTCGGACTCACATCTCTCAACGCACAAACACCAGGTTGTAGCTCTGCTGCCAATACGGTGTCGACCATGTGGCAGAAATATGGTGAGTGGTCTCCGAGCATCGGATTCTCTGCCTGGGCCTCCAAAGCAGACCGTGCCATCCGCCTCTGGAACCAGGCTGCACGTAACTCATGGGCAACCATCGGACCACGCTCTCTGAACTTGCCTCGCGATACTGAGTCAGGCACCATTCTCGGCCAGACCAACCGTACTTTCGTTACGCCGCCTTCTTTTCACAATACAATCGAAATCACCATCAATAAGACTGACGGACGGGCCAAGACCGGTATCACCATCTGCACCAAGTCCAGAAATGGTAGCCGTCGCACCGTACATTCTTACACCTTCAACAATGGCAATCGCCCGATGCGCAAGGTGTTCACCATCAACAATGCCAAAGGCAAGGTGATCTCTGTCAGCATGCGCAACTACTCTGTTGGTAATAAATTCAAGTATACCATCTCTTCTAAGAAGAAGTAATCTGACTTATATAAAGCAGGAAGGGACCACAAGCCCTTCCTGTATTTTTTTATCCCGCTAAATTCCACCACCATGTTTGCTCGCCTGCTTCTTTTCCTCCTGCTCATCACTTTGCTCCCTCATTTGCATGCCCAAAAACAGGATGCCAGTGCAGTTATCAGCCAGATTGAACAGTCTACCACCCTGGATCAGTCCCAAAAAGAGCGCATCCAAACCATCGTGGGTATCTATAATCGTCGCTTGGCTTCGCTCAACAACAGCCCTTCTACTTATGATCAGCGTAAGAAAATGCTGGATCGCCAAATCAATGGGCAAATTCGTTCTACCCTACGCGCAGACCAAAAAAGTGCTTTCCGTGGCCTCAGTCAGGGTGGCGGAACAGCAAGTGTTTCATCGGCCAAAGTAGCCAGAACACAATCTATGAGTTCCACATCCAAGCCGCCAGCCTCTACCGCGCAACCACTTCCGGGCAAAACGCCAGTCATCTCTCACCAGGCCGATGAAGTCATCAGTCCGGCCGAAGACAGTGGAGGGGAAGACGATGGAGAAGATTATGGGGAAGAAGATTATACAGAAGAAGTGGGTGAAGACTATGGCGGAGAAGATGATTATTCAGAGGATGACTATTCTGAAGACGTCGTTCCAGAGGAAAGCCAAAGCATGGTTGGCCAATCTGTAGATTTTCTGGTCGATGATGTCATCACCCAATCGCTGATGACGGACAGCACTGGTCAGGTCATTGCCGACACGACCGCCAAGGGTAAGCGACGCAGAATCCTCAGTAAATCCATTGACTTTCTAATGAAAAAGGTGGTCAAGCCGGGCATTGAGCAGAAAATCGAACAAGATAAGGCCAAGAAGGAAGCGGCAAAGCAGGAAGAAGGAGGCAACGAATAATCGGGCCTACCCATCAAAAGGCGCAGGAAGTCTCGTATTTCCTGCGTTTTTTCATTGAATCAAAAAC
>JBCBZF010001033.1:0-2597 GCA_039815525.1 Bacteroidota bacterium
AGTGGTCAAGACGGTGCCATCAGATTCTATGACCCGGATGCTGCCCTGACGCACCACCGCAAACATACGGGCATCGCCCGCATGGGCCAAACTGACCACACTGCCCAATCCTGAGGCCAAGGGAATAAATTCAATAACTTGTCCCTGGAGAAGTGACATCTGCGCCAGTAGCAACGTCAGAAGCAATACAGTTTTTTGTCTCATTGTTAGCTTATCTCAAAAGTGAAAGCGAATCCTGTTGGTTCAAAAAGTTAAAAACGCCAATTGGGAAAATATTCCGAAGTAAAAACTTTGCTTTTAATGGGGCGAAAAGGCTTGAATTCACGCCATTTGGGCTGATTTACTCATTTTGGGACCCATAGGAATTTGTTTATTTCAACAAGTATGAATAACTATGCACCTGTAAAAAAGGTAAATTCCGATACGCTCGTTTCTTTCCAATAACTGGTTACCAATTTCAATCATCATGAAACTATCTACAAAGGCTACGCAATTTCTGATGATGATCGCAGCGATGGCCATCATGACATCCTGTGTATCTAAGAAGAAATACGAAGAAGAAATGGCTCGCGCTGCCGCTGAAAAAAGCGCACTTGAAAGTTCACTGGCTTCCGCCAACGCTACGAACGATTCTTTAAGATCTGACATGGCAAAGCTGGAAGAAAATCTCAACATGAAATCTGGTGAGATTGTTTCGCTCAGTGAGCAAATCAAAGCCAACAACACGCAGATTTCCAATCTGCAGAATGCAATCTCTGAAACGTTTGAAACCTATGATAAAGATCAGGTCAACGTAGAAGAACGCAATGGTAAATTGTACATCACCATGGCGAACAGCATCCTGTTTGACGCTGGTCGAGACAAACTGCAGAATGAATCAAAAGAAGTCATTGCCAAGTTGGCTGATGTATTCAAAGCAAATCAAGGTCTGCAGATTTTGGTTGAAGGGCACACCGACAACGATCCTGTGAAAATTCACAGAGCAAAATACAAAGACAACTGGAGCCTTTCTGTGGCGCGTTCTTTGAACGTTGTACGCGAACTGGAAGGAAATGGAGTTGATCCTACCCGTATGACTGCCAGTGGCAAAGGTGATACCCAGCCAATGGTTGCCAACGATTCTGACGAAGGCAAAGAAACCAATCGTCGTACTGAGTTTGTGGTTGTACCGAAAATCGACGGTCTCTACAAAATGTACACTGACGGTTATGGTGGCGGTTCTTCCGGAAAATAATTGCCGAAAAAAATATGTACTGACAGGCCTGCGGTTTCCGCAGGCCTGTTTTTGTTTTTATGGCATTTCGGTAGGGCCACGGCATGCCGTGGCCCTACCCAGAATCTTTTCATCGATAACCTACCACAGCTCGCCACCCGATCGAACCGGGAGATCGCGCGAAAGGGATGTTAGCTGCGCCAAAATTCCCTATCTTTGCCCCCGCAAAACCTCAATATGTCCTTCAAAGAAGAAATCACCCGCCGCCGCACTTTTGCCATCATCAGCCACCCGGATGCAGGGAAAACCACGCTGACTGAAAAGTTACTGCTCTTTGGTGGGGCCATCCAGACCGCTGGGGCGGTTAAGTCCAATAAAATCAAACGTGGCGCGACCTCTGACTTCATGGAGATCGAACGCCAGCGCGGTATCTCGGTTGCGACCTCAGTGATGGGATTTGAGTACCATGATGTCAAAGTCAACATCCTCGATACACCCGGTCACCAGGACTTTGCAGAGGATACTTATCGTACCCTGACGGCGGTGGACAGCGTGATTGTGGTAATTGATGTGGCCAAAGGGGTAGAGGCTCAGACTGAAAAACTGGTGGAAGTCTGCCGCATGCGCGACACCCCGGTAATCGTTTTTATCAACAAACTGGATCGCGAAGGGAAGGACGCTTTTGAACTGCTGGACGAGATCGAACAAAAGCTCAAACTGAAGGTGCGTCCGCTTTCCTGGCCGATTTCGATGGGCAAAAGCTTTCAGGGGGTCTATAATTTGTTTGAGAAAAAACTGGTCCATTTCAGTGCCCACGGCAAACAAGACTTAGGAGATACCACCGAAATCACCGATCTCAGTGATCCTCGCCTGGAAGAATACGTCGGTGAACGTTACGCTGACACCCTGCGGGAGGAAGTCGAATTGGTCGACGGTGTCTATCCGGAATTTTCTAAAGAAGATTACCTGGCCGGCCAACTATCGCCTGTATTTTTTGGCAGTGCCATCAACAATTTCGGGGTGAAGGAACTGCTGGATTGCTTCATTCAGATTGCACCATATCCACAGGAATCTCCCACCGAAGAACGTGCCATTTCGCCCTTTGAAGACAAGTTCACGGGTTTTGTCTTTAAAATCCACGCCAATATTGATCCCAAACACCGCAACCGGATCGCTTTCGTGCGGATTTGTTCAGGGACTTTTGAACGCAATAAGCCTTACAAACACATTCGCCTGGGGAAAAAACTCAAATTTTCCAGTCCAACTTCTTTTATGGCCTCTAAGAAAGAGATTGTGGAAGAAGCCTATCCCGGCGACATTGTCGGCCTCTACGATACTGGTAATTTTAAAATTGGCGACACGCTCACCGAAGGTGAGGAGTTGC
>JBCBZF010001247.1:0-1847 GCA_039815525.1 Bacteroidota bacterium
AGCCAGCTTTTACCGTTGATGCATTCGGACAACTGGCAGTATTCAACAATCAGTCCCTGGTGAATGGACAGGCGGCAGATTCTAATGCGCAATATCTGTGGAACTTTGGGGATTCGATGAGTGTGTCTGCTTTGCGTGATCCACTTTTTGCTTACAATTGGTCTGGTCCGTTCCTGGTCAGCCTGGAAATGACCCATCCCAATGGCGGCAATCCTTGTACGGAGACGTATTATCATGTATTCAATGCCGCCAATTCTCCTCTCAATCATGTGTTTGGTTATGTGACCGCGGGCGGGAATCCTGCCACTGATATTGCTGCTTATCTGATCCGCTACGATTCCGGGAGCCAGACATTGACAGCCCTTGATACCTTAAGCACCACCAATGACAACCGATATCATTTCTCCTATCCACTTGTCTCCAACTCTGCCATCTTCGTCAAAGCGGCACTTGAGCCGACCGATCCGGTTTACGCCAGTTTTCTGCCAACATATTTTGATGGGGAAGCTCTGTGGTATGATGCTGATCCCATTATTCCTTTTACTTACTATCAACAAAAAGACATCCATCTCATTGGTGGTCTCAATCCTGGTGGTCCTGCTTTTGTAAGCGGTTTTGTGAGTCAGGGGGCAAATAAAAACGAAGGTGATCCGATTCCCGGTTTGACGGTACTGGCTTTGGACCAAAATGCCCAGCCAGTTGGATTTGTTCGGACCGCTGCGGACGGAAGTTACATCATTGATGATCTTCCCTATGGAAACTACCGGATCATGGTGGAGTATTACGGCAAAAGTCTGGCGTATTATGATGTGAGTCTGGATGCGCTGAATCCCTCAGCGGAGAACCTGGATTTTGCGGTAGAGGAAGCGGCAGTTGTGGCATTGAACACCTCACAGGAATCGGATCTGAACCCCGATCAAGTCTGGGCGTTTACAGATGCAGCGCAAAGAAGCATCTTCATTGGGTTTGAGTTGCAGGAGCAGACGACTGTGGAGGTGCGACTTTTGAGTATAGATGGTCGCCAACAGTTGGCGGAGCGTACAACTTTCAGATCCGGGTCCGGCCAGGTCAAACTACCACATTCTGGCTTGGCTGCTGGTTTATATATCCTTCAGGTACAAAATCAGCGTGGTCATCAATTCATACAGAAAATATTGATTCGATGAGATCTTTGTGAAGAATGTTGAAAGGATTTTATCTGCAACAATCAGCCTGCTACCATTTGGGGAGCGGGCTTTTTGCTGGGCTGTATTTTTCTATAAAAAAAAAGGCGAACTGTTGATTTGATCTGGTCATGCTCCGACCAAAGAAAGAAAACGATTCAATTCAATCAACAAACACTCAAGCATCATCATGGTACAAATGACAATCAAAGTAAACATGCAGCAGGAAATCGTTTCCGTATCCGGACCCGATTTTTTAGGCTATGATACCCAGGACCTGATCGGCAATCAGTTGGAAATGATTGTGCCGATGCGACATCGGGCGGGGCATCATGCAGGTTTCGAACGCGTTCACAGCAATGGGCAAAGGAAAATTATGGGAAACTGGCTCAGCCTGCCTGCGATGACCAAGAGCGGAACTGAAAAAAATGTCGATCTCGTTTTGACAGAGGAAAAAAATGAGGATGGTGTCCGCCACATCATTGCATTGATGCGCTAGATTGATTGGGAAAAAGCGTTTGTTTCAAGCATTTTGTCCTGCAAGTCCATGTCACAATTGAGTGGCATGGGCTTTTTGGTTGGATTTTTTTCAAAAAAGATCACACGCTGCCAACCATTCTTTTCTACAGTGACGTCACCCGCCTGAAGATGCATCCTTCCAAGCCTCAACATTATCTACAACAA
>JBCBZF010000701.1:0-3963 GCA_039815525.1 Bacteroidota bacterium
CAAGTTGCCTGGAGGTAAGGGACCGATTCGCGTCAAACCGGGGGTAAAGAGTGAATACGAATTTCTTCAGGATGCACCGATGGCAGCAGGAGACACATACAATTATGAGAACATTGACATTGAAGTGCTGCAATCGAATAGAAATGGTGATAAGATCAAAGTAGTTGTAAAACCCAAATGATGTGAGTCGCGCCTTTCAAGACAGACTCTCTGGTGATCATCTTAGCTGGACACGCCCCCCATCAAAGCCATCTTCTTTCAACCTCAGTTCCGGATACAACAATCACGGATTTGGCTACACAAGCTGTTTGAAAAAGCTTCTCTTTTGTAAAAACGATTCATAAAAGAAATAATGGATTTATCTAACAAAACAGCGATCGTTACCGGGTCAAACACCGGTATAGGCTATGAAACGGCTTTGGATTTGTACCAGAAAGGCGCCAGGGTTTACGTTGCTTGCCGGAATGAGAAGAAAGCATTGAATGCGATAGAAAGAATGAAAGCCCAGGGCGGAAGTGGCGAACTGATCTATGGTCATCTGGATCTGGCAAGCCTGACTTCTGTCAAAGACTTTTCATCGAAAGTGGTGGAAACAGAATCAAGACTTGACTATTTGGTCAACAATGCAGGCATCATGATTCCACCGCCATCCAAAACAGAAGATGGGTTTGAGATTCAATTTGGGGTAAATTTCATTGGGCATTTTGCGCTCACGGGTCACCTGTTTCATCTCCTGGAAGCAAGCAAGGGTTCAAGAGTGGTTACGCTCAGCAGCATCGCCCATAGAGGTGCCACCATTGATTTTGACAATTTCCGATTGGAAAAGGAGTATGTCAAATGGAGAGAATATGGACAAAGCAAATTGGCGGATATCATGTTCGCGCTTGAATTTGACAAAAGACTCAGGGGTAATGGCAATCAGCTTCTCTCACTTGCTGCGCACCCAGGTTTTAGCAAAACAGATTTACAAGTTCACATGGACAAGGATCAGCTTGCATCTCTTGAGTTAATGACGGCGAAAGAAGGGGCACAACCAAGCTTGGCTGCTTGTTTGCGTGAAGATGCCCAGGGCGGACAATACTGGGGACCAGATGGACCCAACGAACAAAAAGGTAAACCCGCTTTGGCCAAAATTGATGCCGCAGCCTTAGACGAACATCTCAATGCAAAACTATGGGATTGGGCAAAACAAACGACGGGTGTGAACTTCCCATTCTGAATAGGATGAATGAGACAGGCGCCCTTCCTTAAACCGCATTGTCCTTAGGTGCTTGTAGGAAACGCCAGCCACTAAAGCCCGCCAAAGCGGTACCAGCCGCAGCCAGTAGCAGCCACCACCAGCCATTGCTGACAGGGCGCGACAATGGGGCCATGTCGCCCACCGCCACAAAAGCAGCCCAATAATAGGGATTGGCCCGGATGCCATCTGCTTCTTGCAGATGGGTCAATTTTGCCTGCTGTAAGGCGATGTCCTTGGGCTGGCCCTGGGCCAGATTCTCATAAAAATCAGCCATCAGAGAAGCAGTCACCGCATCATTGGCTGGCCAAAGCGACATCAGCATGCTTTGACAGCCGGCATAAGCAAAGGCACGGGACAAGCTCATCACGCCTTCCCCGCTGGTGATGCGACCACGTCCGGTATTGCAAGCGCTGAGTACCGCCATTTCTGCCCGCAAATCCATGTTGATCAGTTCGTATACATGCAAGAGTCCGTCTTCCAAACTATCAGCCCCAGGCGTAAAAACCAGACGGGAACGCATGGGGTCGTTGATGTCGACCATGGCGTGCATGGACAGATGCAGGATGCCAGCCTCATGCGCCTGCGCTTTGAAAGCGGCTTCGGACGCCTGCATACCAAACAGACTGGTACCAGAAAACCACTGACTGAGTTGTTCGACTTCAGTTTGGGTGTGTGGCAAGGGCACGATCATGTCCCGAAAGCTGCCAATTTGATCAAAAGCTGCCAATTCAGTTTGCGGATATTCAGGTGCCATGGCCACCAGGCGGGCGGTTGAGGTTTCTCTTGGCGCAACATTGAACCACCAGGCAGCAGAATAGGTATAGCTGATGGCATGAGACTGCAACAGATATTGATTGTCGCCAGGGGCGAGAATATCAAAGGGAACATAGGCCAGAATCCCATCCGGCACGATTAGCAAGCGTGATTGTGTCAGCTGGTCCTTGATCGGCGCAATGAATAATTGATACAATTCTCCGGCACTGTTCAATGACTCTGCCTGACTGACCGTTTGCGACATTGGATTCCGGGCCAGGGCAAGAATCAGGCTTTCCAGATTAGGGGGCAGCAATTGTTTTTGTCCATAGATCCGTTCTCCATCCAACACAAATTGCCAAACCATCTGATCCGTCTGGAAAAAGGAAAGCATGCTTTGTCCTTTTTCGCGCAGTTTTTGCTGTATGGCCGCCAAATCGATGTCAGTAGACGGAAAACGGTTCTGGTAATATTGTGGGTATTGGGCTTCTATCTCTCCCAATAAACGATCCAGTTGGCGTCTGACCGCAAATGTTTTCGCCTGCAGATTGAACAGCCGACTGCTATCGACCTCTACCTGGCTGGCTTCCTCCTGCAATTCCTGTCGGCTCAGGCTCAACTCCTGTTGCAGGAGGCGCTCCCGTTGCCGGATTTCAGACGGAATGCCTGCCAATGAAAAAGCATCTCTCAGTTGCAGGCTTTCTGCCAGGCGAATGGACTTGCTTTGTTCCGCAAAACCGAAAGCCATTTCGAGATAATATAGCGAGTCGGTGCTTTCCCAGAGTTGGAATTCAATGGGAACGGCATCAGCAAATATACGACGCGAACGGGCGGCAAAATCAGCCTTGCTATCCTGGCGGCGCGTCGTACGACGCAATTCGGTCAGCGATTCGATGGCAACCTGATAGGCCCAAAGGGCTTCCCGGCCCATGGCCGGATCAGGTAACTTTTCGAATTGACGACGGTACCAGTCTGCCTTGGCAGTGGCGATCTTCAGATTCAATTCATCATTGCGGTTCCCGATAGGATTGGCTCGTTCGGCCATCAGCAACACATCACGTTCGGAAAGTACCTTTTCATGTTTTTTCTCCAAATCGGCAATATCCAGAAAGAGCTCACTCATTTCCGGATGACGTGGCCCAAAATGTTTGCGATAAGCAATGATCGCCCGCTGAAAAGCGGCTTTGGCGGTAGGATATTCTCCCTGCGCGCCAAGTGCGCGGCCCAGCATGCGATCGGCCCGACCAGTTTCGAGATAGTCTTCGCCATAGGTATCCGCCAGCATCTTGCGCGCTTTCAGGATGCTGCGCTCCGCACGGACTGTATTCCCCATCTCCATCCATATTTCTCCTTCCCGCAACAGCAGTTTGCCACTTTCCAGGGCACTCATGTTTTGCAGGGGCATGGCTTTTTGTAAATAGACCAGGGCTTTTTCGGCCTCACCCACATAGACATAATGCTCGGCCATGGCTTCATACAAATCCCCGAAAGAGGGGTTGCCTGGTGCCAGGGCTTCTTCGTACACCGCCTCAGCTTTTTGAAGGTAGTTGAAAGATTCGCCTTCATCCCCCCAATTTGCATACAGACTGCTGGTGTTGAGATAATTGACGCCCAATTCCCAGTAGGTCGAATCAAAATTGGCCAACAGTATCCGCTCACTCCACTGAAAATAGGCCAGAGAACGCTCAAAATCGCCCAGTCTACTGGAGGTATTCCCCAGGCCATTGGTCGCAATGATGAGACGATGGTAATTAGAGTCTGCTTTTGGCAGCAACAAATCAATGCCTTTCTGAAAGTTGACCAAAGCCGAGTCGTATAAAGCTAGGTCCCGGAAGACAATGCCTTTATTGCTATGTGTAAGGGCCAATGAGACACTGTCGATGGGAGAAAGTCGATGTAGGATGGAAAGCGATCGCTGATACTCTTGCAAGGCTTTTTCATGCTCACCCAGAAAACGGTAGGTAACAGCC
>JBCBZF010000704.1:0-3952 GCA_039815525.1 Bacteroidota bacterium
GCGTACAAATCTTTTTTATGTCTTTTATGGAGATATTATGATCGAAATCCCTAAGAATAAGAAGAAGGCTATCGCTGCCCTTCTACCCCACTTTCCTGATATCGAAAGTTACAGCAAGGAGAATAAGATCAACTTTAAGCGGAAGCTTGATCTGGTTGAAATGTTCATGCATTACAACCAATAGGCTAGCGGTTACCTACCACATTTACTTCCCGCTCCAAAGAAACGGAAAAGGCTTGTCTGACGGACTGTTGAATCTCTTCAGACAGGCGAAATAGATCTGCCCCACTGGCACCTCCATGGTTGACCAAGACCAGGGCCTGGCGATCATGTACACCATAATTGCCGAAACGTTTCCCTTTCCAACCGGCCGTTTGGATCAGCCAGGCGGCCGGTAGCTTTATCCGTCCATCAGATTCTGGGTAATGTGGAATGTCAGGGAAGCGCTCCTGAAGTGTGGCAAATGCATCTGCTGAAACAATGGGGTTTTTGAAAAAACTCCCCGCATTGCCAATTTCGGAAGGATCTGGCAGTTTGCGTTGGCGGATGGCAATGACGGCTCGGCTGACAGATTGAATATTCGGCTCTCCGCTATGTTTTGCCAATTCTTCCTGAATGGCACCGTAGCTTGTGTGCAGGCTGTGGTGCCGTTTGCTGAGGCGCAGGATGACGCTGGTAATGATATATTTCCCTTTTCCTTCCTGCTTAAAATAACTGTCGCGATAGCCAAAGCGACAAGCCGCTTTATCAAAGGTTCTGGGAGTAGCTGTCTCCAGATGAATGGCTTCCAAGGAATCAAAAACATCTTTGATTTCTACACCGTACGCACCAATATTCTGAATCGGTGCTGCGCCTACACAACCAGGAATCAGGGAAAGATTTTCAATGCCACCCCAATCATTCTCCAGACAAAATAAGACCAATTCATGCCAATTTTCGCCTGCACCAACTTTGAGCCAGAGATGATCGGCCGTTTCTTTGATCACTTCCCGACCCATGATGCTGTTTTTCAGTACAATACCCGGGAAATCAGCTACAAACAACAGATTGCTTCCTCCGCCAAGCACTAAGTACTGTTGTTTGGCACCGATATTATCCATGATAAATTCAGTGGCGCCTTTGGCTGAATGGACTTCCATCCACCAGCGGGCGTTTGCATTGATGCCGAAAGTGTTGTGAGCGAGGAGGGAGTGGTTTGCCTGTAGCATACATTTTATCGATGTCCAAACTTACTCAACGATGTTTAAGGGATGCAACAATTCTTCCCATTCGATCAAGTCTGCCTTTAAAGCGCCAATCATCAGATCTGATTCGATTCTAAGCGGAACTTTATTGTTATCATCTGAGATCCAGAAAACGATCTTGCTGTCATCAGTTACCAATCCGGATTCCTCAATGAGCAGGCTAAACTTGAGAGCATGAAAGTTGGTGCCTTTCACTTTGATGGGTTCTCTCTGTAAAAATTCTGCTTCCAGGCCCACTGTCTTACGATCAATAAAATTGCGAAGGGAAATACGATCGCCTTTTTGCAGAGAGTCCTGGTGATAATAGGTCCGCGCAAAATAAAAGGCGGAAATGACGTCCTGGATGTTCTCGGGGACCTTGTACTGTCTGCGCCTCTTTTTGTTGTCTATGTAGTGGGCAAGATGGGTTTCGTGATCAAAATGGGTTTCGGTATAACTTTCAAACTTGCCTTCCCGGATGTGTCGGTTGAAGCGCAGGGATAGCAGGGATTGTTCATCACAGTAGGTCTCATAGACATCCCGAACCTTGTATACCCAATCAAATCCAGGATGGGTGAAACCACGCATGATGATGTGGTGGCAGCGTCGGTTGTTGATGATGGCCGCTTCTGATTCAACTTCGAGGGTAGCATAGCCAGCAGTAATCAGCCCATAGTGGATCCGAAATTTGAGGTATTCGCCTTTCTGGAAGGTCTGGTTGGGGACATGGCGTAATTGTCCCACAGTAAGGATCGGCAGCAGGCTGCCTAACATGATGCAGATGATGCGGTTCATACTGTTAGAACGCAGAATGACCTGAATTTGTGCCTTAGGAATGACTTTCGGCTTCCTCCAGAAGTTGTTTTTCAAATATCCGAGCGTAATAACCCGCTTGCTGGACCAGGGATTCATGACTGCCCGATTCGGTGATGCGCCCATCCTCGAGAACAATGATCATGTCTGCATCCTGAATACAAGAGATACGATGTGCGGCCATGATGGTCGCAGTTTCCGGATGCTCACGGCGATAGGTCCGCAAACTCGTCAGGATGCTTTCTTCTGTATTGGTGTCAACCGCAGAGAGCACATCATCCAGGATCAATAATTTTGGCTGCCGGACCCACGCTCTGGCAATGGAAAGACGCTGTTTTTGACCGCCAGAGAGAGTCGTTCCGCGTTCGCCAACTACTGTGTCGAAACCTTCCGGGAAGTTTTGTACACTGTCATAGACCGACGCAAGTCGTGTAGCCGTTTCTACTTCTTCCCGACTCGCATCAGGCTTTCCAAACGCGACATTGTTGTGGATAGTGTCTGAAAACAGGAAAACATCCTGGGGGGCGTACCCAATGGCCTGTCGCAGGCTCAGCTTATCAAACTCGTCTAATGACTTCCCATCCAGACAGATTTTACCCGATGTAGGGTCGAACAGACGGGGAATCATGGCACAAAGCGTAGATTTACCAGACCCAGTCGGGCCAACTATGCCCAGCTTTTGTCCCGGTGCAAGGTGAAAAGAGACATTTTTCAGGGCTTGAATCCCTGTATCAGCATAGGTAAAGTCAACTTGATCAAATTGAATATGTGCTTTCTGAACGCTTTGTTCCCCTTTGCCTGCCGGAAATCTGATTTCAGCTCGTTCATCCATCAGTTGATTGAGACGTATCTGACTGGCAGCAGCACGCTGGATCAGGGTCGTTACCCAACCCAGAGCGATGATGGGCCAGGTGAGGTAGTTGATATAAATGATAAACTCTGCAATGTTTCCCACCGTGAGACTGCCAGCAATGATCTTTTCTCCTCCTACCCACACTGTCAGCACCACACTAAGGCCAACCAGAAAAACCACCAGTGGGAAGAAAAAGGCCTGCACCTGAACCAGGTGCATGGATTTATTTTTATAGTCTTGCGATGCATCTGCAAAGTGTGTGTAGGATGCGAGTTCTTTCACATAGGCTTTGACTACCCGGATGCCACTAAAGATCTCTTGTGCATAGGTGGACAAAACCGATAGTTGTTCCTGAATTCTTTCACTCCGTTTTTGAATGATAGATTCTACGTAGTAAATCAGGAAACTCAGGAAAGGCAAAGGTAGGAGAGCATAAAAGGTCAACTCAGGGTTGACCAGTAACATGGTTGTTACAATGGCCACAAAAAGGGTCAATGTATTGAGGGTGTACATAATCCCTGGTCCCAGATACATGCGAACCCGGCTCAGGTCTTCGGTCAGACGGGACATTAGGTCTCCGGTCCGATTCCGCCGATAAAATGACAGGGTCATCTCTTGCAGATGATCGTAAAGATCATTGCGGAGATCATATTCAGCCCGCCTTGACATGGCAATGATGGTTTGGCGGGTTAAAAAAAGAAAGGCCCCGCGAATCAGGGCCATCAGCACCACGAGTCCGCCAAATAACAAAAGGCTGCGAAAAAGCATGCCTTCAATATCAGCCATCACAGAGAATCCACGCAGTAGGTCATAGGATTTTAAAACGTCTCCGACCATGTTGATGGCGTTGCGGACGACCTGAGCGGGATAGATTGAAAAGATATTAGAGATTGCAATGAAGAGAATCCCAAACAGGAGATGGTATTTGTATTTCCAGATGTATGGATTCAGGGCAAAAAGGGCGCGCATGTCAATCTCTTTGGTCGCGAAGTTACATAAAAGGGGCGGGAATTAAGCCAGTCTTATCGGTATTTGCAGGTGAATGCGTGAGTCTGGCGGCAAA
>JBCBZF010000061.1:0-12449 GCA_039815525.1 Bacteroidota bacterium
GATCTGGGTGCGTTTGGCCGCGGGATAAGCGCCAATTGGTAAAGAAGCAATCTGGTAGATGCCGCTGCTGTGTTGGCAACTCAGGCGATACTGTTTTCCACCATTTGCTGGCTCAGCACTTTCCTCCGGCTTGGCTGGTAAAGAGACGCGAATACCTGAACTCAGGGATTTGTATCCCTTCCAATTGAGCGCAGGAGCTACCGATGCGGACTGCTGATTGCCGCCTGATTGTTCTGGTAAATCGCATAACTCATCATCTGGCCAGGAATTCATATAATCCAGGTCTACCTGGCGGGTTAGTACACCAACTGAAAGCGCCGTGATTTTATATTCCTGATCTACTCTTTCCCCCCTGACAAAGCGGCCGCCAAATTTCCCCAGGGCAATCCTCGTATGGACTTGCTTACTTTTGTTGAGGAACTCAATCATGTTGGTTTGGCGGTGTTTGATCGAAGGATCCGCACAGTACTGATCCGGATAGGTGCTTTTTCCCCCAAAGGCCTTCTTGATATTTTGGTTAATCATATCTGCGCCCCGCTGGTTGAGCAGAATACTGCTGCCTTCGATGAAATTGCCAGGAGCCATCATTTTCATCATCATGGCTTCAAATCTTTTGGGGTCGCCCTCCAGTAACGTACCATGGATAAATAAGAAAGCGTCGATATCTGAGGTGAATGAAGGAATCTCGATGTCGGGTAGCCCCATCAGCGCTTCTTCTGCTTTCATTTCTGCCTCCATACTTCCCAGAGAAGGCATCTGTCGGATCTCTTCCGCTGTGAACACTTCCTTGGCTCCTTGTACTTCATTCCGCAAACTGGATACGAACTGGGTCTTCCAGGGAGACTCGACCGCATCCCGATAGAATCGGGTTTCATATTTGGCCTGAATATCCGCTACCTCAGTATAACTGACCACGCGTTTGTATGCGCATGTGAAATACGCCGTGAAGGAATTGGGCGTATGCCAGGTGACGGGCTGTTCAGGATCGAGTTGTAAGTCCGACACATCACTGACAATGCTATTGTACTGAGAAGAACCCAGGAAGCTTTTTAGATTGTCATTGACCAGGGCGAGTATGTCATCGGAAGAAGGACTTGGAATCCCCTCATATTCGTTGTAAGTAACCTTGAATTCCCGATAAGTATAGGTGCCGCCCGCAATGGTATAGCGGGCAAATCCGCCGATACGGATTTTGGCATTGGGATATTGCTTCAGATTGGCACTCCGGTAAATGACGGCACTATGTTCCCAGAAGTATTGAGACCAGGCACTGCTCCACGATTTTCGCCCAGTGGGCGTGAGAAGCTTGACAGACAGGACACCAGGTTTGCTCAGATCTTTTTTTACCTGAGTGGCACTGGGCTGGGCAAAAAGACTGGTGCTGAAAAATGTACTCAACACCAGTCCAATCAATGCGAACCGTTTCATGGGTAGAATCGAATCCTTATGCGATTACCAATTTCCACCCATAGGTCCTTCCTGGTCCAGGATATCTTCCCAGGGGTCGAAGATATCGTCCATCGCAATACATGAATTCTCCTGAGATTGCTGCCCACCACAATGGCACTGCTGGCCCCATTCTATCGGCATATTGCAATCTACACAGCTTACTGACATCCAACATCCCCATAAAATGGGCTTGAGAGGGCGAATCTCAAGGACAAAAAAGTCCTGACGCTTTTTTACCTCTGAAAACAATACTGCGGTTTTGCCCTTTTTGGTACTGAGCTCCCGTACGAGAAGGTATCGATCCTTAATCTGATGGATAAAGGCATTGGATAATTTTGATCCGTCTTTGAAAGTCGCTTTCAGCATTTTCTTGCGGAGGATGATCTTCTTGCCGTCGACTTTTGCGATCCGAACGGTTTTGCGTTGTTTGTTTTGGCCAAAAACGGCACTGCCAATCATGATGATCAGAAGCAGACTGATAAACGTTTTGAGTTGTTGATACATGGCTAAATAGGTTTTGTTTTGCCTATTGGTATCAAGACTTATCAAAAACGTAACATGAACTTTATGCTCTGTTTATGAAAAGTTTTTTGTACTTTCCAGCTCAATGAACGCGAAGGCTTTAGCTTACTACACACTATTTTTTACACTGATGGGCACCCTGTGTCTGTCAGGGCATTCCTTACATGCCCAAAACACCGCAATAGCAAGTGAAAATTCCTCCGTTGTCATTGACTTCACCAAACCACAACCTCCCCAACCTCAGCAGCAGACCAATCTGATTTGGACGGCTCAGGGCATTACGCAATTGCGCCGAAATCAGCAGGGCGTGTACGTCTCCCAGACCCGTTTGGTGCCTCTCACAAATGTGGAGCCACATCTAAGCTTTACGCTGGTTGCGGAAATTGAAAATTATGATCCACAATTGCTGGACATACAAATCCGTTTTTTCTCAACTGAGAATGGCTGGTCCGAATGGTCGGCTTTGTCCAGAGATCATGATATTCCCTTTGATCCATCCATTTTCAACAGTGAAATGGTCATCCTGGGGACCCAGACCACAAGTTTTGAATTTGTACTACAATACGCCAAGGGGGTACCCGGTTTAGACCCTGTTTTGGTCAAATCTCTGCGGTTTGATTTTTTTAGTCCTGGGAGCGTCCCGGTTTATACAGCTGACGACAATCTATCCATTGTCTACCCTGGTGCATCAACCGATTGTGGCTGTGGTATCCCTGCCTACGTTTCCCGGACGTCATGGTACTGCCCTGATAAACAGTCACCGAGCTGTAACAATGCGATCTTCGCCCCGGTATCTCACATCATTGTCCATCAAACTGGTGGCCCCAATTACAGTACCAATTGGTCTGCAATCGTCCATTCCATCTGGAACAAACATGTCAATTCTAATGGTTGGTGTGATATTGGTTACAACTGGTTGATCGACCCAAATGGAATGATATACGAAGGAGCAGGTGGTGGAAACAATGTAATCGGCAACCATTACTGCGGTTCCTCTGAAGCTACCATGGGGATCGGTATGCTAGGGGACTTCCGTAACAGTTCTCCGACGGCTGCCGCCTTGTTAAGTCTGGAACGTCTGATGGCCTGGAAAGCTTGTGATGCGAGCATTGATCCATTGGCGGATGCCTATCATGCCCCTTCTGCCCGTATCACCAACAACATTGCCAGCCATTCTGGTGGATGTGATATTCAGTATCCAAACAACCAGCTCGATCCGGCCATTCAATTCGCCAAGATCCGAACGCAGGCCACGCTTGATAGCTGCAACCGGAATCTCGTTGCCTCTATTGAACAATGGTCTTTGAGTGGTTTTCATAGTTTTCCGAATCCGGTGCGTGATCAATTAACTGTCATGCTTGAAAGTGCAAGCTTCCAGGACGGTCAGCTGACCTTGGTGAATCCGCTGGGCCAAACCCTCTATCAGGAAAGGGTCGACATTGTTCCAGGTCAAAATCATTGGCAACTGTCTCCTGAATCGATCAGCAGTGGGGTCTATCACCTCTTCATTTCAACCCCGCAACAAAAGCTGCACCGAAGTCTGATTTGGGAGAGATGATTCCCAAAATTCCTCCTATTTTTGCGCAAAGATTAATCTTATGAACTTCAAGGGCCTCGCCGCTTGCCTGTGTTTGCTGAGTCTATTCGGCTGTAATTCATCCCGTCCATCCAAACAGGCTGTTGACCAGCAACAGCAGTACATTCTTGGTTTCTACAATGTCGAAAATCTGTTTGATACCAGGGACAACCCTAACAAGATTGATGAAGATTTTTTGCCGTCTGGTCGTTACCAATGGACTGATGAAAAATATCAGGTAAAACTCACCAATATTGCCAAAGCGATTGCGCTGATGGGTACAAAAGGCCCCGATGTCATCGGCTTGGCTGAAGTTGAAAATGAAGCGGTTCTGGCAGACCTGGTGAAACAAGCTGCGCTCAGTCCACACGCATATAAAATTGTTCATGAAGAATCACCTGATATGCGGGGCATTGATGTAGCACTTTTGTATGATCCATCGGCCTTTACATACCAGGACCATAAAGCTTATGAGATGAACTTCCCAGCCGAACCAGACTATACTTCACGGAAAGTACTTTGGGTCAAAGGGCAAATGAACGGGCAAACGATCCATTTACTGGTGAATCATTGGCCATCCCGCCGTGGCGGACAGGAGGAAAGTGAACCACGCCGTACTGTGGTCGCAGAGCAGGTTCGTAAAATTGTGGACGAAATTTATACAAAAGAAAAAGATGCCAATGTGATCCTGATGGGTGATTTCAATGATGATCCATTTAACAAAAGCATCGTCGAAGTCATGCGTGCGAAGAAGTCTCCAGACAATATCGGAGAGACTGAATTGTACAATGCCACTGCGAGCCTGCACCAGCCGGCTGATCAGGGCACCCTCACATACAAAGGCAAATGGAATCTTTTTGATCAGATGCTGCTGTCTCAGGATCTGGTCAATGGGCAGAATGGTCTGCAATATGTGAAAGGTTCCACAACCATTCACGGTCCGGAAGTGTTACAAGTAGGTGGCAATGGTCGGGCGAAGGATATGCCTCGCCGCGCCATTTACCGAGGTGAGTTTCAGGAAAACGGGTACAGCGATCACTTTGGAGTTTACCTCACCCTGAAAAGCCGCTAAGTCATTTCATTTAGTTGTTTTCAAATTCGTACCACTCATGATTTTCGTTATTTCTCCCGCTAAGAATCTCGATACATCCGAAGAAAGCCGTTTTACCCAAACATATAGCCAGCCAGCTCATCTGGATGATGCACAGAAACTGGTGAACATTCTTGCCAAAAAGAGCAGCAAGTCCCTGGGCAAGCTGATGCATATTTCCGATAATCTGGCGGCGCTCAATCACGAACGTTATCAGTCCTATCATACGCCGTTTCATACTCAAAACGCTAAGCAAGCTCTTTTTACTTTCAAGGGCGATGTATATCTAAGCTTTGATCTGGAGGAATATACAGACGATGAGTTTTCTTTCGCCCAGAGACATCTTCGCATTTTGTCTGGATTGTATGGACTCTTGAAGCCCCTTGACCTGATCCAACCCTATCGTCTGGAAATGGGTACTTCCCTTAAAAATCGTCGGGGGAAAGATCTTTATGCTTTCTGGGGCGATCGAATCGCCAAAGGTCTCAATGAAGCGCTTCAATCTGCTGGGGATGAAACCCTCATCAATTTGGCTTCAAATGAATACTTTAAGTCCGCCAATCGGAAAAGTCTGAAGGCCAATGTCATTACCCCGGTTTTTAAAGATGAGAAAAATGGTAAACTGAAAGTAATCTCATTCTTTGCCAAAAAAGCCCGCGGGGCAATGTGCGACTTTGCGATTAAAGAAAAGATCACAAAAGCAGAAGCACTAAAAGATTTTAAAGGCCTTGGTTATCAATATGATACAGTGCTTTCTTCTAAACAGGAATGGGTCTTTACCAGGCCCGAGAGCCATTCATAAAGCGGCTTTCCCAAGTGAGATTTCTTCCTTTTTCCAACCCTTTGTATATTCATGTGTCATTTGAATGCTTAAATCGCAATGACAGGCTGAGTCTGCTTTTCCCACACAACAGATTACATGCCTTCGGCTTTTATGGGTAAATATTTCACCATTCATCGGGCTGGCTCTGAAGCACTGAAATATTTCTTCAGTGTGGCTTTCTTCCTGTTGCTTATTGGTGGCATTGGTGGTGCCATTGTTTGGTTTTTTTGGGTGCGTCCGCTCGAAGTAGAGCCGCAAAGTGCACCACCGCCAACAGAACAGGTACAGCCTGTTCCCGCACAGCCTAAACCACCAGAAAATCCTTCCCGTCCGGAAAAAGATGAGCCCAAACCCTGGGAGAAAGCCAAAGAAGGCAAACCAAATCGCATTCTATAACACACCTTTTAATAACATGAAACGCTTTTTTTTAATCAGCACAGTTCTGATGACCATGTTTGCTGTTTCCTGTGAATCTCTCCTCAATTCAGGAGAGCAGGCCACAGAGGCAGCTACACCAGAGACCACCGAAATCCCTTCCGTTGAAAAGCCCAAAGTCGAGGCACCGACCTTGCCGGCAGGTGAATCAAGTCGCTTTCTGGCCGTGAGTCAGGGATCAAAAGGCCTGCGTTTGGCGGTGATTGATCTCCATCTCGAAACCTACCAATACTATCCTGTGAAGAAAGACAAAGTCAACTTTGGCGATTGGGATGGCGAAATGGTAGATGATGCTTTTGAGAAAATGCGGACCAAGTTGGAAAGCACGTATAAAGACTATGAAGTACCGCCAAATAATGTGCGCTTCTTCATTTCTTCTGGATTCAAAGCGCAGATTTCTGAGGCTGGCTTGTGGGATCGTTATGACAAATGGTTGGATGAGTCTGGCTATGGAAAGTATGCTAAGATTGTAACCGGTGAAGAAGAAGCACGCTTTGGTTTTGTCACTGCGGTTCCCCCCGATATGCGAGATCAGACTTTCTTCCTTGACATCGGCGGCTCGAATACAAAGATCAAGACCAATAAGTCGGAAAGTAGCATGAAATATGGTTCACGGACAGCTCAGGGCGTATCCATGGAAGACATTAATGCCCAGGTGGAGCGCTCACTAACGGGAATTCCCAATTATCGTTTTAAAAAGATATTCGCCTTCTATGGCGGAGGCCCTTTCATTGCATCATGTGTGATGAATCCAGTTTTGTCCACTGCTGAAAAGTATGAAGAACCATTCTTTGAATTTACCTACGAACAATTAGATGCTGCTGAAAGAAAGGTTCGCAACGAATGGGGTGATCTGGTCAATTCAGAAGGCTTTCCTGATTTCTATTCTCAGGATCAGGTGCTCAACTGTATTTTCATCATGAAAGCCTACAGCAAAAAGGCACCACCTTCTGCCAGTCTGTTGTTCATCAATCAGGATCTGGACTGGAGTGTTGGTGCGACTGCGCTGGCTTTGATTGGTAAGTAAGGCGGACTGCCAACTGTTATCATATATTGAGCCTGTTCCACATCGGAACGGGCTTTTTCTTTTGTAGGAAACACGATTGACACATTTGTAAACCACTCCATTTTACTTGAAAGGGCCTTTGTCCCTATTTTTAGGTACCTGAAAATAGGGACAAAGTCATTGTTACCTTGAAGGGGAAGTTTCCATGGCAGCTTAGTCAGAGAAGTGCAGATTGCGTCCATGCACACCATGAAACACAGTCCGATGCTCTTGTGGAGCTTTTGTTTTGCCAGCGGTATCCTGCTGAAGGAAACACAGTTATTCTCTCTGTTATTGGTTGCTTTGGCTGCTTTGTGTTTGGCCATCGGCATGCAGCATCGCTGGTCGCGGGTGATTGGGATGGCATCGGTTGTGTGTTGCGGACTGAGTCTGGGGAATCTCTGGCAGGCATTGCCAGAGACCCCGGCGCAGTCGCCTGACCTTGAGTGGATCAATTGTCATTCGGTTCGTTTACTTGGCTTCGCTGAGAAAGGTTTGAAAACGGGAACAAAAGGGCAGAAGGGAACCATTCGTATGACATCCTGGTACGATGGGCAGGCATGGCATCCGATTTCCGGGAAAAGCATTGTCTATCTCCCTAAAAATCACCAAGTCATGAATCCCGGGCCTTATGATAGCCTGTTTGTTCAAGGTGCACTACGAAATATCTGGACCATGCATACTGGCTATCAGACATATTTACAAGAACAAGATATCCACCATAGCCTGTTCGCGGATACCCTGATCCAGGGCCGTTCTCAAAGTAGTTTGATGGCTATGAGTTGGGAAATACAACAGTCAGGTAAGCGGCTGATTACTAGGCAAATCCGAGACATAGAATTGGCTGGTATGGCCCAGGCCATGATACTGGGAGATAAGCAGAATTTGCCACAAAAGGTACGGGAGTCGTTTCGACGAACTGGCCTTAGCCATATATTGGCACTTTCGGGAATGCACGTAGCCATTGTTTGTCTTATTCTGACCTTTCTCCTGAAACCCTTTGAGAGAGGACGTAGTGGCTTGATCCTGAGCCGAATGTTCATGCTCTTGATTCTGGGAGGATATGTCCTGACGTGCGGGAGTGGGCCTTCTCTCGTGCGGGCAGGCCTGATGCTTGCTGGCTTTGTATTGATCCGTTTATGTCGTTTAAGATGTCAGTTGTTCAACTTATTGGGTCTGGCGGCCTTCCTGCAATTATTATTTGATCCCGGCCTGATTTACGCCATTGGCTTTCAATTGTCCTATGCTGCGGTCTTTGCTATGCTCTGGCTTCTGCCATTATTGGATCGGTGGTTAGGTGAACAAATTCGGATGATAAGATGGATATATGGTGTGTTGGGAGCGACATTGGTCGCAAGTTTGGGAACACTTCCCTTTGTGATGTATCACTTTGGCGAATTTCCGACCTGGTTCCTTTTGTCAAACCTCCTGATGTCGGTTCTCATTTTCCCAACTATTTTTCTATGTGTGATGGTAATCGTATTTGCCTGGCTGCCAATCGTTTCAGATTGGTTGGGGACGCTGGCCGCTTATTGTCTTGATAGTATGGCTGGATTGGCTGAACTCCTGAGCGAATTACCATATTCGTTGACAAGCACAAATCATACAGAAGGTCTACCGATCATTGTGGCTCAATTGATGACGACAGCGGTACTTTTTTATCTGCCCAGAGGGCTCAAAAAGCTGAATCATGTTAAGCAAAATGTGAAAAAAGTTCCGCTGAGAATCAATGGGATTGAAGCGAATTAGGCCTCGTTTTGGTTTGTTCGCTGTGGGAAAAGCGCGTAGTTTGGTCCAAAGGAATTTTGATGAAGGTCTACCAGAGGATTTTGTTTGAAGTTCGGGATCGGGTCGCATATATCACCCTCAACCAGCCCGAAACCCATAATGCGCTCCATGATATCCAGATTGTTGAACTAAATGATGCCTTGTTACAAGCTGAGCAGGACCCAATGGTCAAGGTCATGGTCATAAAAGCCAATGGCCCACATTTTTGTGTGGGAATGGATCCCGAATATGCCCGGAAAATTCTTCAGTACACCATGGATCAGCAAGTCGCTGATTTAGGGGCTTTTGGACAGGTGCTTTTTCAGATTTACCGTTCGACTAAGGTGATTATTGCCCAGGTCCAGGGAGACGCAATTGGGCCGGGCTGTGGTCTACTCAGCGCATGTGATATCAGTTTTGTAGCTGAAGGTGCCAAACTTGGCTTTGACGAAGTCAGACAAGGATTGGTCGCAACGATTCCCATGGTTTTCCTGCTCCGCAAAGTCGGTGAAACCCGGACCAAAGAATTACTCTTATCAGGGCGTATGATCTCTGCCAGGACAGCCGAGGCCTATCAATTGGTTAATCAGGTTCTTGCTGTCGATCAGTTGGAAGCAGAAGTGGCTGCATTTACCAGCAAATTGTGTATGGATAACAGTGCTGCTTCCATGCAGTTGGTCAAAAAGATGGTTGCGGATATTCCTTCTTTTCCACTTGAAAATGCCATGAAACTGGCGACACGCATGGCGGCCTATAGCCGCATGTCAGATGATGGGAAACGCGGCTTGATCCACTTGAATGAAGGAAAAGAAGCCAATTGGTAATGTATATTTACACCCATGATGATTCTGCTTATCCTGAGTTTTCTACTTGTAGGTCTGGTTCTCGCGGTGGTCTTATTGATTCGCCGTAGTAAGGGAAAAGGTACGCCTGGACAACGAATTATTTTTCGTATGATCATGGGCTGGGCAGTATTTTGGGTGTTGGAAGAGGCTATCTATGGCGCGATGCAGGCTTTTGTTCCAGAGGAAGCTGATGGGGTCAGAATAATCTTAATCCTTCTCATCATTCTCAGTGCAATTGCGCTCTATGTACACGCGTGGCGCACCCTGGGAGCATTGCCAATCAGCCAGAAAATCAATGATATGATCGAAGAGATGGGGACCCAAAAGGAGGAAGAGGAAGATAATTGGGAGAGCCGGAGGTAAGGATCATTACGTGGATTGGTTTTTTCCACTGACTTGGATATATTTTGAGAATAACCTAAAAACCACAACCAATATGTTGGAGATAATCATGATATTTTTCTTGTCCCGAAAGCTTCGCGATAGTGCGGAGGCCCGCGGCGAGAGCAAAGGAAAATGGACTGCCTATATGGTGCTGGCCTGGTTTGGCATCGAGATCGCAGTCGTGGTAACAATGATCATGACCCTTGGTGAAGACGTAACCTTGGTGGCTGGCCTGGTTGGGATTGCCGGAGGATTTCTGGGCTACTACCTTGTCAAGTCACGCTTGGAAGCTTTACCCTTAGCAGCGGAAAATCAGTTCGATCTGATTGATCAAATTGGGCAAAGCGAAGAAGATGAGGAAGCCCTATGAACAGATCGTGATAGCGATCCTGCTGGCAAAAGAGGCGTAGCAAGACTGCAACACATAAAATAGAAACCCCGTGCTTTGGTGAAAAAGCACGGGGTTTTTCAATGCCTGGGGCTTTCCAACCATTTACTTCTTTTCAGCTTTGAGAATTTGTTCGAGTCCATGGTCGTCCAACCCTTTTTCTGGATCCCAAACGACAAAATGAATGATCTCATAGATATCCAGCAGGCCGAGTCCTTCGAGACCAAGAACAGATGACTCACTTTCAAATGAATGAGGCGTTTCCTTGCCCAGGTAAGACTGGCGAATTTCGTATAAGCCATTTTGCCAGCCAGGTACATATTGTCTCAGCTCGACCAACATCAGTTGAACTTGTTCTGCATATTTCCTGGAGAAAGCTTCCACCCGCTCTTTTAATTTCAGTTCCCGTTCAGCCATTACACGAAGATACTCTGCTTGTTTTCTGGGGTCTGTGATGTTACTGACTTCTCCTTCCTTGCTTTGTTTTCTCCTGATATCCTGTCGGATGCTCTGAAGCTCTAACAAGCCTTCCTGGCCAATTACCTCATCCAGGCGTTGACGCATTGGCATGAGCACCGGAACAATTTGTTGTTCCATATAGCTGGTAATATCCTCAACCATTGCTTTTTGGATCTTGGGATTTATTTCACCCTGTGCAGAACAAAGGCAGATTGAAGCAATGAAGATGTTCAGGAAAAAAATAATCTTCTTCATATGAAAACGCATGTTTATCTGTAAAAATATGCCTTCTCATGAGACATGAGAAGGCTATATGTATCTGAATGAATGTCTCCGTTCACTCCTCCCAACGGGTGGAGAGACTTTCAGTTTCAACTTCGATATCTGTATCTGCAGGATCACTGTCCGTTTCGGCCTCAGCGGTCACCTCTTCACCCTCATCGAAGCTCACGTTCATTTCTGCTTCGCGTTGGCGCTGGTATTCCTCTTCACGGCGGTCGAATTCTTCATAGTCATAATCCGGCAGAAGCTCGGTTTTGACGTAATCGATGGTCTCGACCAGAGAGGCCTGGAATTTGTTGAAGTCTTCCTTGTACAGGAAGATCTTGTGCTTGTCGTAGCCACGATTGTTAAATCGCTTTTTACTCTCGGTAATGGTGATGTAGTAGTCGCTGGAACGGGTCGATCTTACATCAAAAAAGTAAGTTCTTTTTCCTGCCCTGATCCGCTTCGAGTACACTTCATCTCTCCCTTGCATAACTTCTTCAATTTGTTGCCGAATACTACATGTTGACGTACAAAAATAGAAATTTATGTAAATCATCAAAAAGTTTTTCCCTCGGACAAATTGAAGGCTCGTTGAATTCGCCTCTCTCAGCCGCCCTCACCAATTGCTTCTTGTACGTTTTCAGCCTCCTTTTCCCGCTTTTCCTGCAATTCTTTGAGCATTTTCCGTTGTTCCTTCCGGCTGCCCCAATTTCTGCCTCCCCGACTTTTTCTTCCTTTTTCCAGACCTGCCATTTGCCGTACATTGGGGTCTTCGCTGGCTGAAGCTTCTCTTCGAGCCACAATCTCTTCCTGGTTTTTACGGATCTCCTTCTGCTGCTTTCTATGAAGTTTGCTAAGATATTTGTCCGCCAATTCGACATTGCGATACCACTCAAAGTAGCCGCCTTTCTTATAAAAATACAGAGCATCATAAGAGCCATCCGGGCCAATTTCTTCTACCTTGGTGAGGCGGCGATCGCCAGGTTTTGGAGTGCCAAGATGATCATAGACGATCATTTCTTTTTTGCCAAACTGCCCACTCTTAACGAATGAATAGTTGAGACTGAAGGGTGCATACTTTGAATATTTGAAAATTGCCCGATACTTTGGAATGGCATCGAAGTAGAATACATCTGCACCAAAAATGATCCGGTCTTTTTTCTTTGGATCAAACGACATGACTTCTACTACTTTGATGTTACTCTTGGTGTCATTTGGACTCCAACCAAATAAAACGTAGAAATTTTGTTTAATCTGAGCCTGCTTCCCGCCAGGTCCTACCCGCTTATAGTCATAGTATTTGAGACTATACTGTGGGATATGACGTTTCCCTTTGCCATAATAATAGAGTGAACCCAACCAGTTATTATTGTCCAGTGGCATATTTTCGACGCCTACC
>JBCBZF010001050.1:0-2549 GCA_039815525.1 Bacteroidota bacterium
CCCACCCGGATCAGTAATTGGAACCCATGTCAGGACTGGATGAATAGTTTTTGCAAAAATACCCTATTCTGCATGCGAACCTGAACCACATATATGCCGGCTGGGATGCCAGCTGTTGAAAATTTGAAGGGCAAAGTGGCGGTACTTTGATAAACTGTTTTGCCCCGAAGGTCAAGGAGTTCGATGCGGACAGGATAGCTGCCACCTCCCGTAATATCAACGGAAAAAGACTCGCTTGCTGGATTGGGATACACCCGAATGTCTGGTGGTGTATCGGAAATGATTGAATTCAGACTATTTTCAAAATAAACTGCCTGCGCAAAGTTGGTGGACCATTGCAGGAAAGGAGGGGACAAAACACCAGTATGTGAACGGATGGCGAGATCAAATTGCATGAGGCTGTCATTGTATTGGGAGAAAAAAACACGATCCGAGATTGCATCATGTGCCAGAACCTTGGGGGCAAAGAGTGTATCTGAGAAAAAACTATCAGTCAAGGCCGAAACGTGACTGAACCCCATCCCAAAATATGCTTTGTCCTTTCCTGCCAATGCCTCATGTTCTGTGAAATTGATCTCGATTTTCCCAATGCGCTCCAGCGTGTCTGCATCAGGCTGATACCGAAGCAATTCAAAGCGTGGGACAGCAGTCGGCAGTGGATCGTCAAAATAAACCCTCCCATTCACAACTACAGATTGATCCAGCCAACCATATTGGGCTGTCGCACTGTCCTGGTCCACGATGGCCATACTCAATAGGTCAATCACCCAGACTGATTGCGGAAAATTGATGAAGGCACTGTCTCCCAGTACAGAAATATCGTGAGGTACGGTGGGCAACAGAAGGGTATCCAAACTGGCCGTCTGGGTGAGATTTAGGTCAAATACCCGAAGGTAAGGCGCCGAATCGCTGATGGCGACGAATTTGTCGCCCCAGTCATCTAATCGCCTGATGAATAAGCTGTCCTTATTCTGTAATAAACTCCCCGTACTCCCTTCATAGACTCTCAGGTCAATTCCTCCAACAATCAGGTGACTGCCAACTCGCTGCAAGTCTGCAACTGTGAGTGAGTCAATTGTCTGGTATTGCTGCGTCTGAAAAGTGTATATCCCTAATTCTCCCGCTTTATAAGTTTGAAAAAAGGACGTATTGGTTGCGAATAGACATAGGCTCCCGTCATTTTGTGCCTCAACATATACAATGCGCAAAAGACAGATGATCATGAGGAAAAAGGATCGTTTCATTTTGTATGGGTCGCGGTTTAACAAGATGAACGGGAAAAGCCTCTGGGAAGCTGCGTACTGTGGTGTTGAACGGAAGTGCTGTTTGTTAAGGGAAGAATCACTATCTTTTTACATCAAACTAACGCTATGCGCTTCCTGACAATCAGCTGGATGCTGGTCTTCATTGTAGGCTTTGGACTCATCCGAGCCCAGAATCTGGTCCCCAATCACAATTTTGATCTTACCAAAGACTGCCCCTTTGACCGGGGCTTAATTGAGTTTGCCGAGCCATGGTTTTCAGCCAATGGCCGTACCACGGATTTGGCACACGAATGCGCCAATCTCAATGGGAATACAGGGATGCCCACCAATCGCTGGGGGAATCAGGTTGCGGTAGAAGGGCGAGGCTATGCCGGGATTCGTACCTGGTTTGCCAGTGGTGGCATTACTGGAAGTCGGCCGTATCGGGAATATGTAGCGGCCCCATTGGACCAGGCCCTGGAAGCCGGGGAAACCTATTTTCTACAGTTTTTTGCCAATCCAGGTGAATCTGCCAAGTGGGTGACAGATGATATCGGCCTGGCCCTGGTTGATTCCATTCCCGGTCCAATGGATGTATATTTCTTTCAACCCGCTTTGGCCAATCAGCCCCAACGCTATCTTGATAACTTTGACTTTTGGTACGAAATCAGCGGGACCTATGTCGCCAATGGGACTGAAAAAGTGGTGATCATCGGCAACTTTTTGGACGATCCGCAGACCTCTGTGCGAGAAGGGAATCAATTGTCTACTGATTCACTATTTGAAAGTACCTATTTGTTTGTTGATGCAGTGAGTGTGGTTCCATGTCGCGCCCTTTTTCCTGATAGCCTGCTTGTGTCTGATAAAACAAGCCTTTGTCCGGGCGAAAGTCTGCCGATTCGCCTGCATCCCGAAGTGTTATATGATGAAATCCGCTGGAGCAATGGCTCTACCCAACCCCAAATCACCGCTTCTTTGGCTGGATGGTATGAGATAGAAGTGGAATACAAAGGCTGTATGGCCAAGGACAGCATTGAGATCGAAACGTTTGATGAACCGATAGTCGATCTGGGAGCCGATGTGAGTATTTGTCCTGGGGAAGAGGTGCGGTTGGAAAGCCTTGAGCCTCCCGCTGGAAACTATTTGTGGAGCAATGGAGAAACCAGTGAAAGCATACTGATTTCGGAAGCGGGAACCTATCGGCTGGAAGTGGAGGCGGATGGCTGTACAGGCTCAGATGAGATTGACGTCTCCTATCTTTCTCCACCCAATTCGGCCATTGGTTTTGATAGCACCTTGTGTGAA
>JBCBZF010000914.1:0-2967 GCA_039815525.1 Bacteroidota bacterium
AAATGTCATCATTTCCAGTGGCGAGATGGACATCAACAACCAGAAGGTTGCGGTTCGGATCAACCAGGAATTTCAGTCCATGCGGGACATCGAAAACATTGTGGTTCGCTCCGGGAAAGGGAATACAGTCTATCTTAAGGACATCGCCGATGTGGTAGATGGATTTGAAGAAAACGCCAGCTATGCCCGTTTGAATGGTGAGCCGGTGATGACGCTAAACGTGATCAAAAAAGCGGGAGAAAACCTCGTCGATGCTTCGGACAAGATCAAGGAAAAGCTCAAAGACCTGAAAGAGACGCGATTTCCACCAGGCCTGAGCTTCAACATTTCAGCTGACCAATCGCTTCAGACCCGTAATATCCTGAACGAGCTGACCAATACCATTGTCATCGGATTTATCCTGGTAACCCTGGTTCTGATGTTCTTCATGGGTGTCAGGGATGCACTCTTCGTTGGGATGGCAGTGCCATTGTCTTCAGCCATTTCTTTTGCGGTTCTGCCAGCCCTTGGCTTTACCCTGAACCTGATCGTGTTGTTCTCCTTCATCCTCGCAATGGGGATTGTGGTGGACAATGCCATTGTGGTGATTGAAAACACCTACCGGATTTTTAATGAACAGGGCTTATCCATTACCAAAGCGGCCAAGAAAGCGGCTGGGGAGGTGATTGCACCGGTATTTGCAGGTACGCTGACCACCGTTTGTCCCTTTTTGCCGCTGCTGGTTTGGCCAGGTACAGTGGGAGAATTCATGGGATTCCTGCCAGTGGTGATGATCATTACATTGTTTGCCTCGCTTTTTGTGGCCTATGTGATCAACCCGGTTTTTGCTGTATCCTTTATGAAAAAGGAAGACCGCAATCGCCCCATCAACCACAGAGTCATCTGGATGTATGCCGGTGGTGCGACCTTGATTGGTATTCTGGCTCATGTACTAGGTAGCCCTTCTTTCGGGAATCTCATGCTGTTCATGGCCGTCTTTGTTGCCCTCAACGGTTATGTGCTGCGCTTTGCCATCGACTGGTTTCAGAATACCGCCATTGTCCGGATCAAAAATGCCTACCGAAAACTGCTCAGATGGTCAGTTGATCATCCGCTGACAGTTTCTGTGTCCGTCATATTTGTGATCTTCATGACCATGGTATTGGTCCAAATGGCCAATATCAAAACCATTCAATTCCCAGCCGCTGATCCAAACTTCATTTATGTCTTCAATGAAATGCCCAATGGGACTGACATTGAAGAAACGGACTCGATTACCCGTATTCTGGAGGAGAGGGTCTATGAAATCATCGGCAAGGACAATCCGATTGTCAAGTCTGTCATTACCAATGTGGCCATCGGCGCGGGTGATCCCAACTCTTTCGACCAAAACACCTCCCGTCCACATAAAGGCAAGGTGACCGTCGAATTTGTGGAATATAAACTCCGAAATGGCGACAACACCAAGGCATACCTGGACAAGATTCGGGAAAATGTCAAAGGGCTTCCTGGTGCCAAAGTAACAGTGGATCAGGAGAAGAATGAACCCCCAGGCAGCGCCCCAATTGAAGTGCTGGTTACGTCGGAAAGTTTTGAACGCATGATGGAAGTGAGTGAGGATTTGTTCCAATTCCTCGATTCTGCGGCCATTGCTGGGGTTGAAAAGTTTAAATGGGATGTTGACGATAAGCGCCCTGAGTTCATTGTTAACATTGATCAGGAACGTGCACGCAGCCTTGGCATGAGTACCGGTCAGATTGGCATGTCCCTGCGTACCGCATTATTTGGCAAAGAAGTCTCGAAGTACCGCACCAATGAAGATGAGTATCCGATTGTGCTACGACTGGACGAAAGCTACCGGGACAACATCAGTGACCTACTCAATATGCGGGTAACCTTTATGGACATGGCCACTGGTCGTTTCCGGTCCATCCCCATTTCAGCCGTAGCCGATGTCAAGCTTTCGGAGCAATACGGTGGCATCAATCGTACCGATCTTGAAAAATCCGTTTCCATTACCTCCAATGTCCTGACCGAATATAATGTCAATGACGTATTCCTGGACGTGGAGTATTGGGTGAATGAATTCAACAAACAGGATCGGAAAGGAAGAGATGTAAAGATTACAGTAGGCGGTCAGGTGAAGGACATGGAAAAAGAAGGTGGCTTCCTTGCGGGAGCCTTTGGGGTCGCCATTATACTCATCTTCATGATTCTCGTAACACAATTTAACTCATTCAGCAACGTCCTGATCATTCTCAGCCAGGTCGTATTGAGTGTAGTGGGTGTGTTTCTGGGGCATGCGGTCCTCGGCATGGACTTTTCGATCATCTTGTCAGGAGTCGGTATAGTGGTGCTAACCGGGATTGTGGTTAATAATGGCATCATTCTCCTGGACTACTTCCAGCTCCTACAGAAGCGCGGTGTGCCGCTCAAGGAAGCGGTTATCGAAGGAGGCGCGGTGCGTTTTACCCCGGTACTCCTGACAGCCTCTTCGACAGTACTGGGTCTGGTCCCATTGGCGATTTCACTCAATGTCAACTTCAGTACGTTGTTGTCCGACCTTGATCCGCAAATCTTTTTCGGTGGAGACAGTGCCGCTTTCTGGGGGCCATTCTCATGGTCCATCATCTTCGGATTATCATTTGCGACCATCGTTACGCTGGTCATTGTACCAGTCATCTATTATCAGGTGAAGCGTTTCGAGCGTTGGTTCTGGCAAAAAATCCGTGGAAATGCAGATGATCAGTTGTCGGAAGAAGAATATGACGAAACCTATTACCAGGACGAAAATGGCCAGAATGGACAAGCCCATCAACGGGACAAGGACCAGGATGAGCCAGAAGTGCTGGGCGTATAAAATTTCTTAGACGTATACACAATGTTTCTCGGCTGCCTCCTCTGGGGGCAGCTTTTTTCATTCTTTTACAACTACCCAGCTTTTTTCCCGTCTTTACTATGAACCAATTAAAAACCCCATGAACCTGG
>JBCBZF010000794.1:0-3521 GCA_039815525.1 Bacteroidota bacterium
AACAAGTAGGTAAGGGATATCGACATCGGAGTGGGTATATGGTTCAATTTGATGCGGAATTTTTTTCCATGCGCTACAATAACCACAACTTGTTTGAATTTCCATTCTTCTCTAATTACAAAAAGTCTTCGGTTCACTTTTCTCCGGAGGAGTTCCCTGCTTTCCTTCAATTGGTCCGACAAATGGAGGATGAATATGAAAGCGAAAAGTCAGATCAGGTAAAAGCACTACGCTCTTATCTCAACATTGTTCTGATTCATTGTAAGCGGGCATTCCCCCTCCAGATAGAACCGCAGGTCGAAGAAGATCACAATGCCAAATTATTGATTCAGTCATTTACCCTAATGATTGAGGAGCACTTTCGTGAAAAGCATTTGGTCAGAGAATATGCGGAAATGTTGAATTTGACGCCAAACTATCTCAATGTAGTCTGCCGGGAACGAACTGGTAAATCAGCAGGAGAGTTGATTCGGGACCGCATCATGTTGGAAGCCAAGCGCATGCTTGCCCATGATGATCTCAATATCGCTGAAATTGGCTATGCCCTGCATTTTACGGATAATGCTTATTTCAGCCGTTTCTTCAAAAAATACGAAGGCATCAGTCCAGACCAGTTTCGCAAGCAGCGTCTGGTTCAGAATATATAAGCAGTCGTTCATTTGAATGTCAGAAGAAATCGGCTAACCTTAGGTCAGCCGAACGGATGAGTTGTGTTTTTTCACCTGAGAATATGAAACCATGGAGGTAGAAATTCTTGCCCGTATCCAATTTGCGTTTACCATTGCGTTCCACTATATCTATCCTCCCCTCAGCATTGGGTTGGGATTGATCATGGTGATCATGGAAGGACAGTTTTTGCGGACCAGGGACCCCATTTATGAACGAATGGCCCGTTTTTGGACCAAAATATTCGCTCTCACCTTTGGGATCGGCGTTGCGACAGGTATAGTGATGGAGTTTGAGTTTGGGACCAATTGGGCGACCTATTCCCAATATGTGGGAGATGTTTTTGGCAGTGCCCTGGCAGCGGAAGGCATATTCGCCTTCGCCCTGGAAAGCGGATTCCTAGGCGTTCTGCTTTTTGGCTGGAACCGGGTCAGTCCCCGCGTACATTTTATTGCTACCCTGGGCGTCTTTCTGGGCAGTATGTTTTCGGCAGTTTGGATTGTGGTGGCCAACAGCTGGCAACAAACACCGGCAGGATTTGAAATTGTGGGTGAAGGTATAAACGCAAGAGCCGAGATCACTGATTTCTGGGCGATGGTGTTTAATCCTAGTAGTGTTGACCGTCTGCTTCACGTATGGATTGGGGCCTTTCTCGCCGGCGCTTTTCTGGTTTTGAGTGTACATGCCTGGTATTTGATCAAGGGGAAACACATCGAGCTGTCGAAAAAAGCATTCAAGATCGCGCTGGGTGTCGCAATCTTCTTTTCGCTGGCGCAATTGGCAACCGGCCATCGCTCTGCCGAAGGTGTGGCCCAGAATCAACCCGCCAAACTGGCCGCCCTGGAAGGCCACTTCGATAGCCTGGCGGTGGCTGATATGTATCTGATCGGATGGGTAGACAAAGAATCACAAGAAACAGTGGGGCTCAAAATTCCTTCCGGCCTGAGTTTTCTCCTGCATTACGATACCTATGAGCCGGTAACGGGCTTGAATGCTTTTCCTGAGGATGAGCGCCCAACTGCACTCAATGCGATTTTTCAGTTTTATCACCTCATGGTCGCGATTGGAATGGCCTTAATTGGTCTGAGCTTGTTGGCCGGATTTTACTGGTGGCGGGGACATTTATTTGAACAAAAATGGCTGCTGCGGATCCTGGTACCAGCCGTTTTACTCCCCCAAATTGCTAACCAGGTTGGCTGGTTTGCCGCTGAGATGGGTCGCCAACCCTGGGTTGTCTACAAACTTCTGCGTACCTCTGAGGCGCTGTCAAAAGCGGTTACGGCCAATCAGGTCTTGTTTTCACTCATTCTTTTTAGCTTGATATACAGCCTGTTATTGGTATTGTTCCTGTATTTGTTGAACAAGAAGATCAAACATGGGCCAGAAGAAGGACCATTGATCGATCAAAGGCCCAATCAACAAGACATTGCCGACATTTTTTCATCCTCAAACTAACACACATGGAAACGTTTCTGGGATTTGATTATCCGACCTGGTGGTTTCTGGTTACTGGTGGCTTGTTTTCTGGCTATGCAGTATTGGATGGTTTTGATTTTGGGGCTGGTGCGTGGCACCTTTTTCTCAAAAAAGAAAACAGCCGTCGCATCGCTCTCAATGCAGTCGGACCTGTCTGGGATGGCAATGAAGTTTGGTTGGTCATTGGTGGTGGGGCGCTCTTTGCCGGATTTCCATTGGTGTACGGTACCATGTTTTCGGGTCTGTATATCCCCTTTATGCTGTTTTTGACCTTCATCATCCTACGGGCTACATCCATCGAATTTCGGAGTAAAGAGAGTATGAAATGGTGGCGCAAGAGTTGGGATATCACCTACAGTGTGTCCAGTATCATGCTCGCAGTTTTATTGGGGGTAGTACTGGGGAATGTCTTACAGGGATTTCCCCTCGATGCCGAGCGGCAACTCAATGTCAATTTACTGGATGTACTGAATCCCTTTGCCATGCTGGTGGGACTGACGACTCTGGCCCTGTTCATGATGCATGGAGGTATCTATCTGCTCCTCAAAACGGAAGGAAAGTTGTTTGATAAGGTGCGGCGTTTGCTCAGATTCGCCATGATTGGATTTATTCTGCTGTTTATCACGGCCACGGTCTACGCATTGGTGTACATTCCGCATCTGTCCGATGACTTTCAGCAGCGACCCTTTCTGGCTCTGGTGCCAATCCTCGCTTTTTTGGCCATCGCCAACATTCCCCGATTGATCAGCAAGAATCGATTTCGCATTGCTTTTCTTTTCTCCGCTTTGTCCATTTGCCTCATGCTGATGGTCGTGGCGATTGAATTATACCCGACCATCCTGATCTCCACCATTGATCCTGGCTTTGATATCGACATTTATGCCGCCGCCGCTTCAGATAAATCCCTCGGCATCATGTTGACCATGGCCGCAATTGGCTTTCCCTTGGTGGCTGCTTATACGTTTTTTGTGTATAAAGTCTTTTGGGGGAAAGTGAAATTGGACGAAATGAGTTATTGAGAATCAAGATTCGAACAGGAGTCTATTGATAGTTTGCAGGCCTTCGGGCTGAGGCGGTCCCTGTTCGGTGTGTAGAATCATTCCAGTTTCATCCAGTAAAAATAGCTGTGCTTGATTGGGGTTTCGAACCCCCAGCAACTTTTTATATTCAGCTTGATTGCCGTAATAGCAAGAAAATCTATGATGCCGGTCCATGGGAATGCCTTTCCGCATGCCAGCTTCAATCATGGCCTGGCTTTGTACATAAAATTCACTCATCATCGGAATTTGGTGCATCAGTACCTCATGTTGTTGCCAGTGTTTTTCCCAATGAGTCCACCATTGATTGGCTTCGGCCTGGGGATTTTGAAATTTCCCCCA
>JBCBZF010000986.1:0-2731 GCA_039815525.1 Bacteroidota bacterium
GAACAGGGCAATACACGGAGAGGATGGAGGATAGGGCAGCAGGTATTCTCTGGCCCGTTTGGTGGCATCAAAATCCACACCAGCAAACACAGTAACAATCCGGTCAGGCTTGTTTTCGCCTTGTATTGCGTGAATCACACAGGGCGTCCGGCACCAGCGGCACAGCCACAAACAGAGTTGACCATCAACAGGGTCGTACCCTTTTCTTCCCGCAGAATCTGATCAACATCTTCAACCGTCTTAAGAGAGGTGAAGCCTGCATCATTCAGTTCCTGGGCCATGGGGGCTGTTAAATGAGGAGGATACATAACTTATCTGATTTTGTTGTACTCTATAAAAAGCTAACGCACCATCTCGTGCATTGTTTCCACGAAGATACGCAATCCGCAGATGAATGTTCAAACATCTTTCAAAGCTTAATAGAGATTTCATCTTCGATATGCTTCCTATCTCAATGAATTCATTAATTTTGCGCGAATGAAGCGTCTGATATTCCTTCTCTTAACTGCAAGCTGGATGGCCCCAGGACTCTGGGCGCAGCAAGGTAATGTGTTTGAAGAAAAAGTTACCACTGCTGGTAATGTTGGTGCAACGATCAACAATCTCGGTATCATCGGCAATGGCTTCAACGGAAGCTTCAATGTCGAAGGATTTCCTTCCTGTGAGTTTCCCGTCAATTCCGGCATTGAACACCTGTTCGGTGGAGGCTTGTGGATTGGTGGTATCGTCAATGGCGAAATTGCCGTGAGTACCGGTGCAGTGGACGATGCGACTGGATATGCTACCGGTAAAGGGGGGTTTGAGTTTACCTCATCTACGCCCCTTTCAGAATCCTCGTCCTTATTTGACAGCCCGTTTTTCAATCCCAGCGCGACCTCCCACCAGGATCTGCGTTCGGTATTCACAGATTCAGCTACCCGCATTTTCACAGGGAGCAATTTTATTGACATTCAGAATCACCTTACACCATTGGGGGTAGAAGTGGAGTTTCAGGCCCTCAACTGGAATTTTTCTTTCGCCAATTTTTTCGTCATTCTCAACTTTACCATCACCAATGTCCAGTCAATCCCCATTGATTCAGTGTATATCGGCTACTGGGCAGATGGTGTGATCCGGAATGTCAATATTACCCCGCCTGGTGGGACCGCTTTTTTCAACAAAGGAGGAAATGGCTTTATTGATAGCCTGAGCATGGGATATGAGTTTGATGCGCTGGGGGACATTGGATTTACCGACAGCTATGTAGCAATTAAATACCTGGGCTCTGAACTGAATGGATTCTGTCCCACGAGCCCTGTCTTTGATATCAACTACAATACCTGGCAGTTTCGTAATTCAGCTGATCCATTGTTTTTCTTTCCAAACAATGATTTACAGCGCTATGGAAAGTTGTCCAATGGGCTCAATAATCTGCCTGACTGGCCCACGATTCAAAATCAAATCAATGGTGCCAATAACCGCTCCACCCTGGTTTCTGCTGGCCCCTATACCCGATTGAATCCAGGTGAAAGCATTGAGGTGGCTTTTGCAATCGTTTGTGCCAAAAGAGTTTTTGACGGACAGCCTGCAGCTGCCAATACACCTGCACAGCGTAGTAATCTGATTCGCAACGCTGGTTGGGCCCAGACGGCCTATGATGGCGAAGACGCCAATGGTAACTGTATCCTGGATGCGGGCGAAGATCGGGATGGTGATGGAGAGATTACACGCTTCATTCTACCTACCCCACCAGATCGCCCCCGCATGAAAGTGGTTGCTGGAGACAATACCATCGATGTGTTCTGGTCAGATAATTCAGAAGCATCAGTTGACCCAATTTCGAAAGAACAGGATTTTGAAGGCTATCGCTTGTACAAAACTGCGGTGGGCTTTGATGTGCAAAACACGCAGGACATCATTCAATCGCTGAACCGGATTGGTGAATGGGACATTCCCGGTAATACGACATTTTTTGATGTTGGATTCGAATCGGTGCGGCTGGATGATCCAGTCCAATTTGAAGGCGATACCACCACCTATTATTATCAATATACTTTTGACAAGATCGCAAACGGCTGGCAACATGTCATTTCCCTGACCGCCTTTGACCGTGGAGATGAGGTCAACAATCTCATTTCCCTTGAAAGTGCACCGCTTGCCAATCTAAAACGTGTATTTGCCGGCAAACCAGGTAACAATGGCTTCGCCAACGGCGAACCTTTTGTGTATCCCAATCCATACTACGCGACCGTAGAGTGGGAGGGGGCGAGCAGCTTTGAAGAAGACCGTAAATTATACTTTGCCAATCTTCCCGAACGTTGCCAAATCCGGGTGTATACAGTAGCTGGAGATTTGGTCGATGTGATCGAGCATGATGCCGCAACTTATAATGGATCGGACAGCCGCTGGTATAGCACCTACTCTGATCCTGAAAATACCGTTTTCTCAGGTGGCGAGCATGCCTGGGACCTGCTTTCAGCTGATACCCAAATCATTGCCCGGGGATTGTATCTCTTTGTGGTAATTGACGAGGATACCGGCGAGAAAAAGCGGGGCAAATTTGTGATCATTAAATAGCCTCTTAACCAAACCAAAACCTTTTTTCATCATGAAAAAATTTACCTTTCTCCTGCTGTTTATCGGGATGACTGGCCTGCTGAAGGCGCAGTTTCCAGTGGTGACCATCCAGGACATTCAAACGGTCTCTCAGATGGACCTGCAAAACTGTCTTGATAGATCATCCTTTCTTGCC
>JBCBZF010001307.1:0-1584 GCA_039815525.1 Bacteroidota bacterium
CACTCTCAACCCGGATCAGATAGTGTCCGGCAGGCAGGTGTGGGCGCAGGTGCCAGGCAAAAATATTTCGTCCACTTTCAGCAAAACGGGTCGTGCGTTGCATAATCCGTCCCTCATCATTGAGGAGCAGAAGCTGTACATTGCCATTTTGGTAAGCTTGAAGCTTTACTTCTAACTCGTCTGCGGTGGGATTGGTTTTGACTTGCAGAACCTTTTGCCAATTATTTGCGGTGGCGATAGAACCACTTGAATCACTCAGTTGCTGCGAGACAGCCATTCCCCAGATGGCAAAAAGGCCAAAAACGAGGATCGAAAAACGACTGACAATTCTGAGTATTGGCGTGTTAAGATTTTTCAGGGGGCGAAAGGAAAACATTCTGAAAGGGAGTTATGAACAATTCAAATTAAGAACAAAGCAGTTAGTATCGTGCGCCAATGTGGGTTTTTTCTTTCGTGTGTAAGCTTTGAACGAATGATGTAACAATTTATTTATAATCTCATAAAGCCCTAAATGGTTTGGGATTAGTAGTAAAAATAGCCGCATGAGCGGGCAAATCCTTACATTTTCATGACAACCATTTGACTTTTACTATACACAAAATACATAAAAGCCGATTAAAATATTTTTCAACTATTCGGTTAAATATCCATTGCAAAAATAAAGATGTCTTACAAATATCTTAAGGGCTATACAACATTCGGAAGGGCTACAAAAATATTGGCTATCTTCACCGTATGGGAAAAGATCCATATCTGAGCGTGGCGGATGCCATCAGTGCTTTCCTGAAAAAGTACGGACTGCAAGATGAGGCAGATGTCCAGATGATCATCTCCGAGTGGGCCCATATCATGGGGCAGCCCATCGCCACCAATACCGAGAAGATCTGGTATGATAAGGGCATTCTCTATATCCGCATGTCGACCCCCATTTGGAAGCATGAATTGCAAATGGCCCGCAGCAAAATCCGTGATACCGTCAACCGTAAGATTGGCCGTGGCCTGATCAAAGAAGTCAAACTGGTCTGATCAGCCTTTTCCCAGACAAGCCTGATAGCGGCGGATCGTCTCTTCAAATCCCATATACATCGCATCGCACACCAGTGCATGGCCGATTGATACCTCGGCCAGGACAGGGAGCTTTTCTGCAAAGAAAGCCAGATTGTCCAGATTCAGATCATGACCAGCATTGATCCCGAGACCAAGCTCGTGGGCAAAGGCAGCGGCACGTGCATAAGGTTCTGCCGCTTCCCGATTCCCCTGGCCAAACTGACTGGCATAGGCTTCGGTATACAGCTCAATCCGATCTGTCCCGATTTCCCTGGCCATGGCAATCCGATCAAGATCCGGCTCAATGAAAATGGAGGTACGTACCCCAGCGGTCTGCAGCCGCAAAATGATATCCAGCAGAAAATGGCGGTGCTGAATGGTATCCCAACCAGCATCTGAGGTCAGCGCACCGGGCGGGTCTGGCACCAGGGTGCATTGGGCAGGCTTTATCTCCTCAATCATTTGTAAGAATGACTCAGAAGGGTAGCCTTCAACATTAAGTTCTACGTCCAGGGCTGCTTTCAGATCATAGATGTC
>JBCBZF010000802.1:0-3483 GCA_039815525.1 Bacteroidota bacterium
CAGAATGGTGCCGGCCCCGGCGCGCAGGCGCTCATCGAGCTATCAGCTGACAACCTCACCTATACTGAGCATGAGGCACGCGCCATCGAAACCCAAAACACCAGTCTCGAAACCCTCAATATTCCGGTTACAACCGCAACAGAGTACATTCGATTGACCCAGGCCTTCAAAGATGCGGCTGACTTTAACCTCCGCATCGACGCCATCACCTATTCCTATGAAACGACTAGCTGCGATGAGCCCTTCACTGATACCGATGACGATGGCATAGCCGACTATCTGGATCTTGATACAGACAATGACGGTATCCCCGATATCGTCGAGGCAGGTGGAGCTGATAAAGATGGAGATGGTACTGTCGACAATACCACGGATACAGATGGTGATGGTTTGGTAGACATTTATGACAATGATGATACTGATGGTCCGGACGTATCCGGTTGTACCCTTGGATTAGATTGTGATTTGTCCAATTCCACCTCTGTGTTGTTTGACACCAATGGCGATGGCGCCAATGATGAAGACGCTGATTTTGATGGCGATGGCATTCCAAATTGGCTGGATCTCGACAGTGATAATGATGGGATTCTGGACGTGATTGAAGTAGGTGGGACAGATGACAACAATGACGGACAAATTGATGACAACAGCCTGGATGCTGACAATGATGGCTTTGCCGACGGAGTAGACGGAGATGTCGGCAACGATGGAACCGCGGAAAATACCAGCAATGCGCTGGTCCCCACCACCGAGGATGTAGATGAAGATGGTTTGCCGGACAATGGGTATACCGCTTCCGCGGATGTTGATGGAGAAGGACTGCCGAATTTCCTTGATATTGATGCTGACAATGATGGAATCGTTGACAACATTGAAGCACAGGCCACCGGGAGCTACACCCCACCAGATAACAATGATGCTGATGGAGACGGAATTGATGATGCCTATGACAATTTCAATGGCTTTGGGGGTGATGGGATTGATCCAGTGAATTCTGATGGCGCTGCCGACAATGATGATTACCTGGACATCAACTCTGATGATGATGGAGAATTGGATTCAGTAGAAGGGCACGACTCCAACGGAGACGGTACCCCTGACAATGGTTCACTGGCTCACAGTGGTCAGGCAACTGGTTTAGACATTGATGGTGATGGCCTTGATGATGGCTATGACAACAACACTGGTTCAGCTGATCCAACCAATAGTACCGGACCTGGCAGCTACCCAATCGTTGATGCAGGCAGTGATCAGGACTGGCGTTCCTCTAATGGAACCACTTTCCCAGTGGAATGGCTGGAATTTGTGGTCGAAGGACGGGGCAGTGAAGCCCTGCTGAGATGGACAACTGCCCGGGAAGTCAACAGCGACTATTTTGATGTAGAGCGCTCTGTAGATGGTCAATTTTATGAATCAATCGGACAAGTCAGCTCAGCCGGAACGGTCGATCATCTTTCCTTCTATCAGTTTACCGATCGAAATCTTCCTGGCCTACGGATGTACTACCGACTGCGACAAGTGGATCTGGACGGACAGCAGGATTACAGCAATGTGGTAGAATTACAGTTGACACCCGAAACGTCCTTTGAGATCAGTCTGTATCCCAATCCTGCCACTGATCAAACCAGTGTACGCATTTCAGAAGTTGGTCTGGAGAATGTAGAGATTGGGCTGTATAGTCTTGCCGGTCAGCAGCTTTGGTCCCAAATGACATCACAAACGCATACTGATATCCCTTTACAACAGCTTAGTCCGGGGGTATACATTGTGAGGGTATCAAAAGGAGGCTTTATCCAAAGCAAACAGCTCCTGGTGAAATAATTTCGACACAAAATACGACGAATCAGAAAGGCTGCTCTTCGGAGTGGCCTTTTTTTCATCTTCAATACCCATTGACTGAATAAATCGGAAAAAGAAATTTCCTTTCGCGGCATAGCATCTGGTCTTTTCATATATTCAGACGAATATTTGTTTGGACCTGCTTATGCTACTTCGCTGTCTGCTGATTGGAACGCTTTCCTTGATTTCCTGCCCGAGGATCATTGCCCAAATGGTTCGGATGGTGGTACAGGCACCGGCATACACACCAGACAGCAGCCAGCTGTATCTCGCCGGTAGCTTCAATGGGTGGAATCCAGCGCACCCTGATTATCGTTTTCAGCAGCAGGCGAATGGGGACTGGGTTCTGGAGGTCGAAGTCCATCAGGACGTAGAATATAAAATTACCCGGGGAAATTGGGAATCGGTAGAAGGCAGCGGGACCGGTAAGTCTATTTTCAACCGCAGTCTCAAAGCCGGGACCTCAAAGGTCCGGATTCGGGTCCTCAGCTGGGAGGATCTGGCCGCTGCCAATACGGCAGTACTGGGGCAGATTCCCGTAGTCGTTCGGGTCCCGGACAATACGCCCCATGACGCCCGCGTCTACATCTCTGGTGATTTCAACGATTGGGACGCTACCGATCCAGCCTATCTGCTCCGTCGCGACAGCAACAATGTCTTCCGGGGAGAAATGACCCTGATTCAGGATTCTTTCGGCTTCAAATTTACCCGGGGAAACTGGGAATCAGTGGAAGGGCGTCTCAATCATCGCCCCCGTTTCAATCGGGTGTTTGATGGAGGAGAGAGGATCGAAGCCAACATCGAAGTATGGGAGGACCTGCATCCTGGCGCCATCAATGGCTTTACCCTGGTCCTCTTACTGGCAGCGCTCCAGAGCTTTTTCCTGGTTTTGTTCATCCTCCGGCCCGATAATTTCAGCAAAGCACCCAATCGCGTTCTCCTATTGCTTCTGCTGCTGGTGGCCGTGGCATTGTTGAGTCGGGTTGCAACTTTTGACCGGAGCATCTTCGATGCCCAACCCAAATTACTGCTCCTGCCCGACATCATTTACTTCTTTTATCCACCTTTGTTTTTCTTCTACTTTCGCAGTCTGCTGACCCAATATCATTTTAGCTGGAAGAAAATCTGGCTACACTTTATTCCGGCCGCATTGCATCTTTTGTCCTTCATCCCCATTCTGCAACTACCTGACTATGCCTTTATCACCCGTACGCTGGACCACACCCTGATGCCTTATTTTGGCGGGCTTGGCATGCTGGCCTTTCTGTTCAATTTGTATTATTGGTTCCGCTCGCTGCTGATTCTGCGCAATTACAATGTCGAAGCAGAACAGTCTCATTCCTTTGAGCAAAACATCCGTTATCTCTACACCGTCCTGGTGCTGACCGCAGTTTGTCTGGCTTTCTGGGCGGGTGTATTCATGATCTATTTTGGCGGAGAAGTTTTTGAGAAGGAAACGCTTGCCTGGGTAGAAAAACTTATTGATGCGACCTGGTTGACCTTATCTCTGACTACCTATTGCCTCGCTTATTTTGCGATCAATCAGGGGGATGAAGGCCAATCACCTAGCATCGTTGTGGAATTTATTTCTCCTCGAACCGAGAAAGAAGACCTAGTGCAGCGTCAACGCTTAATTTTAGGGTA
>JBCBZF010000888.1:0-3075 GCA_039815525.1 Bacteroidota bacterium
CCCTAGGGTGCTGAAAATGATGGGGCAGGACTATCGTGCCTTTCGTTTTCTTGCCATCACCAATGAGCGTGGTGCACCTGTTGTAGCGGTCATTGCCCAATCAATTATTTCTCTGATCTACATTCTGACCAACTCTTTTGAAGCGATTCTTTTATATGCAAGCTTTGCAATGGGATTGACCACCAGTTTGACCGTTGCCGGTGTCATTGTCATGCGAATACGTGAGCCGGAACTGGCTCGTCCCTACAAGGCATGGGGCTATCCGCTCAGTCCGATTGTCTTTTTACTGGTGAATGCCTGGACGCTTTGGTTTTTGATGCTGGACAAGCCTGAGGAATCAGCCTGGGGGATGCTGACCATCTTATCTGGGGTGGGTTTTTACTTTTTGGGAAAAAGGAGCAATCAGGCCTCTGCAACCAATTCATAAACCAGAAGAACCTTCAGTAAAACCGGATCTCGGCCCGCTTCGGCTTCGACCACCCATTTATCAATCGATTCTTTTACCTGATCTTCGAAGGGAAACATCTTATAATAATTCCAATCGGAGAAATGGCTCACAGCTGCTTGCTTCATGCTTTCCCGATAGGCTGGCTGAGCAGTGAGTACGTCCATGGCATAGGCCCGACTTTCGGCATAGAAGCGGAAAGGAGCCGGGATTGGAAGCAAAAACAATAGAAAGCCAAGTGCCCAGATTCCGATAAAAGGGAAAAGAAAGACACCCAGTGCCAAAACCTGTGGGAAAAGATAGCCGCCCATGAACAGCGGGAGACTGAGCCTTTCACTATCCAGTAGATGGACAACTTCATGTGCCAGGGTACGCATTGCAGACTGAGGATGCGTTTCTACATAATAGCGGCTGGGGAAATAGATGGTGCTACCGATGACCGTTGTGTAGTGATTCAGAAAGCCGGGGCAAAACCAAAACACGAAAAGATTGAGCAATTGCATTTCCCAGGCCTCATCTTTGTATCGAATCCGAAATGGGACCAGGGCTTTGTATTCATGAACCAAATGCTCGAATTGCGTCATAAAACAGCTTCTTTTCTCAAGGATACGAAAAAAGCAGCAGAGAAGATGCTTTATTCGCAGATAATCCTGACCCATGGATGGGGTGGTTGGCTTTTTCGGGTGAATGGTCCAGGTTTGGTCATGTAACGAATCTGGTAAGCCTGTAAATCATTTTTGCTATGTAAAAAATACTGATCCGCCATCTCCGGTATACCAAGCTTATGGAATTGTTGATGGATTTCTTTCTCCTTAGCCTCCCGCTCTTTCTCATTATACAAAGGGCTGTCAAGTATGTGGATTTCGCCTCCACTTTTCAAAAAATAAAAACAACGGTCAACTAACGCCTGCAGATCCGGAAAAAATTCAATGGATTGGTTCAGTACGATCAGATCAAAACTCTTAGCCGGGAAAATATCCTCTTCAATTCGTCCGTAATGGAATTGAACATTGGGCATCTGCCAGAGCCTTGCCGCTTGCTCCAAAATGTAGAGGGCCACATCAACTGCTTCTACTTCGCGGTTTTGTTGCTGAGCAATCCGAGATGAAAGCCAGCCGTTTCCGCACCCCAAATCCAGGACTTTGAGCGGTCCTGCCACTTTTTTGAGATACTTTAATATCCGAAGCATCGATTTTTCCCGCCAGGCCCATTCCTGTCGATGGAGGTTGTAAAAAAAGGTTTTAGGGAGTTCTCGCACTTCGGCATCCGAATAGATTCGATTTTGCATGCGAAGGAGTCTCAGATAGCTTTCTTCAAAGCTTAGTTGTACCCTTGAACGGATTACAACGCCATTTTCGGTAGGATAAGACTGACGGGTCATAGGGTGTGAGCAGGATGGATAAAATATAAAATAACTTGAATATTACCAATTATTAAACTAAATGCTTTCCATGAGTGGAAGGCGTTTCCAAGGAGGTGGTTCGGAATTAAATGGGCGCTGAGAGGCTGCCAGGGCCGATCATCAGAAAGCGATTTGTTTTCATATTTAGGAAATAGTATTAAATTTGCCGCAGCTCGAAAATGGGCTGTAACTCTTTAACAAAGACGATTTTGGATATCTACGATAAAATTGATCGCATCATGTCCATGGATCTGGGACAGTACGCTGCCTACGGCCATGGCTATCTCGCTTACCCCAAATTGGAAGGTGAAGTGGCTTCGCGGATGAAGTTTATGGGAGAAGACATGCTGGTATGGTCTCTGAACTCGTACCTCGGTCTGGCCAATCACCCTGAAATCCGCAAAGTTGATGCCCAGGCAGCAGCTGATTTTGGACTGGCCTATCCAATGGGCTCACGCATGCTAACGGGTAATTCTGATTACCATGAGCAGTTTGAGCGGGAAGCAGCAGACTTTATGCAGCAAGAAGCCGCTTATCTGCTCAACTTTGGCTATCAGGGGATGATGTCTATCGTTCAGTCATTGACTGATCGTCGCGACGTGATTGTTTATGATCAACTCGCACACGCCTGTATCATTGATGGGATGAGCATGAGTCTGGCAAAGCGGATCATGTACAACCACAATGATATGGAGCAGCTGGAAAATCGTTTGCAGCGTGCTCAGAAGATAGTGGAAAAAACCGGTGGAGGTATTCTCGTGATTACCGAAGGTGTCTTTGGGATGCGAGGAGACCTGGGCCAACTCGACGAGGTTGTCCGCCTGAAAAATAAGTACAATGCACGACTCTTTGTCGATGACGCGCACGGATTTGGCGTCATGGGCCCCAACGGCCGCGGTACAGCAGAGCATTTCGGGGTCCAGGATCAGGTAGACGTAACCTTCTGTACGTTCGCTAAATCGATGGCTGGCTTTGGTGCATTTGTTACTGGTAACAAAAAAGTCATCAAGTATCTGAGCTACAATATGCGGAGTCAGATTTATGCAAAGTCGCTTTGTATGCCAATGACAGTCGGGGCACTTAAGCGTCTCGAAATGCTGCGGACTATGCCAGAGCTGCGTGGGAATCTGTGGAACATTGTTAACAAATTGCAAGGAGGTCTGAAAGACCGCGGATTCGACATAGGCAACACCGCATCTCCAGTTACACCAGTCTATCTGAGTGGTAC
>JBCBZF010001250.1:0-1833 GCA_039815525.1 Bacteroidota bacterium
CCTGGCTTCTTCTCCCGCCAGTCGGGCCGTGGAAGGCAAGCAGTTCATTGACATCAATGATTATCTCCTCAATCCCCGGCCCAGCAAAGTCTTCAACGATGGCAATCAAATCATGGGCTTGATGGCAGAAGGACTTTTTACCTCTCTGTTCAATGGGCGGGAAGCACCAACTGATTCCCTTGCACCAGAAAAACCAAGTGCGCTCTTTGGTGCACGTAATAATCCTTCTGCACCTGGGAAAATTGCCATGATTTCGGATGGAGAGTTTGCCTTAGGGAAAATGTCGCGGGGAGAACGGCAGCGGATTCCGTACGATAACAAAGACCTTCTGATGAATGTGGTGGATTATCTGGCAGGTGACGCTGCTTTGACTCAGATTCGCTCCAAGGAGGTGGTCGCGCGTCGTCTGGATCGTGAAAAAGTGCGCGAACAAGGCGGGACATTCCGCTGGATCAATCTCCTGCTGCCCAATCTGCTGATCATCCTCTTTGGGGTTCTCCGCTTTTACCTCCGAAAAAGAAAACAGGCCGCCAAACAGATCGCATAATTTTCTAGTTTTGCTGTCTCAACACTTTCCCCATGCCCTCAATCAAAAGACTCCTTGTTGCCAACCGTGGTGAAATCGCTTTGCGGATCATGCGGACCGCCCGTGAAATGGGTATAGAAACCATTGCGGTATATTCTGACGCAGATGCCAAATCACCACACGTTCGCTTTGCTGATGAGGCCTATCGTTTGGGACCACCACCTTCCAATCAATCCTATCTATTGGGGGAAGACATCATCAAACTCTGTCAGGATCAGCAAATCGATGCCATTCATCCCGGCTATGGTTTTTTGTCGGAGAATGCAACATTTGCCCGGGCGGTGGAAGCTGCGGGCATCATTTTCGTCGGTCCCAGCGGCGATGCAATGGATCTGATGGGGGACAAACTATCCGCCAAGCAAGCCGTCAAAGCCTACAATGTGCCTTTGGTACCAGGTTTGGATGAGGCAATTACGGATGTGGCAGAGGCGAAAAAGATTGCGGAAGAAATTGGCTTCCCGGTTTTGGTGAAAGCTTCGGCTGGTGGAGGCGGTAAGGGTATGCGGATCGTTGACAAGGTCGAAGAGTTTGAAGAGCAAATGGATCGTGCGGTCAGCGAAGCCATGAGTGCCTTTGGTGATGGTGCGGTTTTCATTGAAAAATATGTGGGTTCGCCCCGACATATCGAGATACAGGTGCTGGCAGACAAACATGGTAATGTGGTGCATTTGTTTGAACGCGAATGCTCAGTGCAGCGTCGCCACCAGAAAGTGGTTGAAGAAGCCCCTTCGGCAGTTTTGACCCCCGAATTGCGCAAGCGAATGGGGGAAGCGGCAGTCAATGTCTGCAAAGCCTGTCAGTATGCCAATGCTGGAACCGTAGAGTTTTTGCTGGACGAAAAGCACAATTTCTATTTCCTGGAAATGAACACCCGTTTGCAGGTAGAGCATCCGGTGTCGGAACTGATCACTGGTATCGATCTGGTCAAGGAGCAGATTCGGGTGGCTGAAGGCAATGAACTTCCATTTACCCAGGATGATTTGCAAATCAATGGTCATTCGATCGAAGTACGGGTCTATGCTGAAGATCCGGAGAATAATTTTTTACCAGACATTGGGAAATTGCATATCTATCAGCGTCCGCAGGGCGATGGTGTTCGGGTAGACGATGGTTTCGAAGAAGGCATGGACATCCCGATCTATTACGATCCGATGATTGCCAAGCTGATCGTGCATGCTGATACCCGCGAGGCCGCAATGGATAAAATTATTGAGGCCATAGACAATTACCACATCGTCGGCATTCAG
>JBCBZF010000530.1:0-5045 GCA_039815525.1 Bacteroidota bacterium
GCCGACCAGATCTGCTCATGACCACAAAGTGTAAGTATCCTGTCCAAAGGTTGTATCGGGTGTTTACAAATCCAGGAGCTCCAGAATCCGGTTCAGGTCTTCGGTTGAGTTGAAGGCAATGGAAATGTCACCTTTGCCATTGGATTTTTGATTCAGACTCACTTTGCTGCCAAATTTATCTTCTAAGCCTCTGGCCACATTGCGGAGATGAATGTCATTGGGACTGGCTGCTTTGGCCGTGGCTTTCTTGGCGGCAGATCCGTCAGTGAAGTTTTTCATCTTACGGATGAGATCCTCCGTCTGTCGGACCGACAGCCCGCGGGCAATCACTTCTTCGAAGGCCCGCATTTGTTCTGATTGTTTATCAATGCTGATCAGGGCCCGGCCATGACCATTGGAAATGCTCCCGTCTCTCAGCGCTGTCTGGATCGTTTCCGGTAATTTCAGCAGCCGCAGATAGTTGGTCACCGAAGACCGGTTTTTGCCCACTTTATCCCCCAACTCACTTTGCTTGAGCTTCAGTTCATCAATCATTCGCTGATAAGACAAGGCAATCTCAATTGGGTTGAGATCTTGGCGCTGAATGTTTTCAATCAAGGCCAGTTCCAGGAGATTTTCGTTTTCAACCTTGCGAACATAGGCAGGCACTTTTTCCAGACCAGCCAGCTTTGAGGCCCGTAATCTTCGCTCACCTGCAATCAATTGATATGCATCACCTCCCATATTGCGTACCGTCAGGGGTTGGATGATGCCATGAACTTTGATCGAAGCGGAAAGCTCTTCCAGTTGCGTCGGATCGAATTCAGTACGGGGCTGATGGGGGTTTGGCTCAATTTTGCTAACAGGAATTTCAACAATGCCTGTTACTTCCTCTATGACTTCCTCCTTGGTTTTGTCAGCAGGGATAATGTTGTCAAGTGGGCTTTTTCCTAATCCAGTCTTCTTGAAACCCGTCCTCTTTCTTGGCTTGGCCATGTGTGTCTGATTTATCCTGCGAAAGTACGCATTCTCAGGGGGGGAGGCAATATGGGAATGCGGGTGTGAGGAAGTTGCAAGAGCCAAAAGCGGGAGAGTGTACAAAATATCTTACCTTCAATTCTTTGTCAGGCCGTTTTGGATGGAAGCATGGAAAAATGAGGCTGCCCCTTCTGTAGTTAGCCCAAGATAAACCCCATGAATGCAGCCCGAAACGGAAAGATGATCAATCGTATCGCTATCTAGCTTGTGATGTATGGCTTCTTTTTGGACCAATCGTACTATTCTGATCACTGGTGCCGGTGGATTCATCGGATCTCATTTGGTGGAGGAAATGCTGGCTGCAGGTGCAAAGGTTAGAGCCCTTCGCCACTACAATGGGCAGGGCCATTTTGCCTGGCTGAAAGGGATCAAACACGCGCACCTTGAGGTGCATTTGGGGGATGTCCGGGATCAGAACCAAATGTTGCATCTGTGCAAAGGCATTGACACCATTTTTCACCTGGCCGCTCTCATTGGGATCCCTTATTCCTACCACAGTCCACAAAGCTATCTGGATACCAATGTCTCCGGTACGCTTAATCTGAGCCTGGCCGCACGGCAGCAGGACTGCCGGAGACTGATCCTGATGTCGACCAGCGAAGTGTATGGAACGGCGCAACAGATTCCCATTTCCGAACAACATCCTTTTGCCCCTCAATCTCCCTATTCTGCCAGTAAGATCAGTGGCGATGCGATTGCCTTGAGCCAATATTTCAGCTTTGCGTTACCGCTGACCATCGTCCGGCCTTTCAACAATTATGGGCCTCGTCAATCAGCACGCGCCATCATTCCGACCATCATCACCCAATTACTTTCTGGTGCAAAGGAGCTGAAATTGGGAGATCTTCGTCCAACCCGCGATTTTGTTTTTGTCAAGGATACCGTCAAAGCCATTCGGCATTTGGCTGAGCGTGATGCTGCAATCGGACAGAGTGTCAATATTTGTACCGGGCAGGAACACAGCATGCAGGATGTTGTCAATCACATTTTGTCGCTGATGGAAAAAGAGATACCAGTTGTCCAGGAGTCTGCGAGATTGCGCCCTGTCAATTCTGAGGTCCAGAGATTGCTGGGAGATGCAAGCTTGTTGCGCCAGTTAATTGACTGGACACCGGAAACCAGTTTGCAAGACGGCTTGGCACAGTCCATCGCGTGGTTTCGCACCAACCATCAACTGATCAATGGACCGCCAGATCGTTATCAGATTTAGTGAATGACCAATTCATCTCTGCCCAATTCAATTGAGTGGCGAATTTGTTGTAAGGTAAATTTGGCTGCTTCTTCCATGGCCCATTGTGCGGAGTGCCCCTGAAGAAAATGATATTTGATGAAACTGGTGGCAAAGAGATCTCCGGTTCCCCCAAAATGCACATCCAGTAATTCATGCAGAAACATTGCCTGAGTCTTTTTGTGCTTCATACGCAGATGCATTTTATCCGGATGAGGCAAACTGGTGGCGACATATGACAGACCAGGGAAACGATTTTCAAATCTTTGTTGATAGACGTCTGCTTCGTGGTTTTCCTCCATTGGCAGGCCAGAGAAAAGGCGCAGCTCAGTATAGTTGGGGAATGCCCAATCAGCGGCCGCAAGCAAACTTGGCCAAGCCCGAATAATGCTATCCGACACATAGGTTCGGCCCTGATCACCGGAAACCGGATCAACCACAATGTCAGAAATCCATGCCCGATAACGTTGGATCAATCGCAGAATGAGCCCCAATTGACTGGCTTCGCCCAGATAGCCAATGTACAGAATGACTTTCTCCTTCCGACTGACGCACAATTCAAAGCTTCCTTCCAGCAGACTGTCAAATGCGACATTGGTCCGTCGGTGACCTTCCATATTGGTCAGACCGGTGAGATATAGGCTGGCGACTGGCAGGACATCTGCCCCCAGGACAGTGATGGCGGTTTTGAGGCTGGCAGTACCATGAACGGCGAGACTATGGATGCAAAGAATCTTCAATGGGGGTAGGATGAGAATTTATGATATACTCAAACGAAAGTGGTTTGGGAATTTTTTCCTCCCAAACCACTGCTTTTGAGGGTATACCGAAAAGGGGAATGCTTTTATTTTCCCAAAGCATTTCACGTTCAGTATAACAATTTTCCTACTTCATCTGTCATTTTCCAAGAAATGATTGAATCTTTGTCCTTTAGCTGCTCTTATGGCTCAATTATTCATATCCGATCTCGACGGGACCTTGCTGCGCAACGATGCAACTCTCTCTGACTATGCGCGGCACCATCTCGAACGTATGCTGGAAAGCGGTTTGCCTTTCAGCATTGCCACGGCTCGCAGTCTGACATCTGTACAGCAGATTATTGGGGATCTACCGGTCCAACTTCCCATTGTGTGTGCCAATGGCGCTTATATGGCAGATTTGAAAAGTGGAGAACATGCTTTCACCCAATCATTGCCAACGGAAACTGCTGCCCATATTCTGGAAACGGTTGCCCGGGAACGCTACAGCAGTTTTGTCTCGGCCTATAACGGTAGCCAGCGGCAATTATATTTTCCCCGCCAAAGAGATGCTGGTGCACAATGGTATTGGAAAGAGCGCTCCTCTCTTCAAGACCCTCGCCTGCGGGAGGTCGATAAGCTGGAACACAGTTTGAATGATCAGGTAATTTGTCTGAGCATCATCAACCGCATGGAGAACATCATGGCCCTCAAAGCCCGTTTTGCTGAACAATTCCCTGATCAGCTGGAGATGTATGTTTATCATGATGTTCCGGAAGCAGGCTGGGGTTGGTTGTCGATATATGATCATCAGTCGACCAAGGCCAATGGGATTCGGCACATTTCGCAGGTCGCAGGCTATGAAATTGGGCAGACGATCGTGTTTGGAGATCAAAACAATGACATCAGCATGTTTCGTATGGCAGGAAAAGGTGTCGCCATGGGAAATGCGATTGAAGCCTTGAAGGAAGTTGCACATGAAATCATTGGCACCAATGAGGAAGATAGTGTGGTCAATTATCTCCGAAATCTTACCGATCACTCTTAAAAGCTTGATATTTCATAAGGCGAAGAATAACTTTTCGATCTGATGAAAATCATGCCCATACGAAGAGCACTGCGCCCCTTCTTCTTTAAACCAGCGCCCGAACTGACCGTCAGCGAAGACATTCTGCTTCAGTCTCTCAAACCATCCGATTCGGCTGCTTTGTATTTGCTGGTGGAGGAGAATCGGGAACATCTGGAAGCCTGGCTTACCTGGATCACCCAAATCCAAAGCCTGGAGGATACGCAACGGTTTATCCGTCAGGTCAGTTATCGTGATATTTTTCGGGGCCGCTGGGTCTATGCGGTTCGGTTTCAGGACAAAATTGTTGGCCTGATTGATTTTAATGAAGGCGACCGGGAGCTGAATCAAGTTTCGATCGGCTATTGGTTGGGGGAGCAAGCACAGGGAAAAGGCATCATCACCCGTTCCGTTACCACCTGCCTGGACTATTGCTTCAAGGAGCAGCAGCTGCACAAAGTCCTTATCAAATGCGCCTCCCACAATGAAAAATCCATTGCAGTGCCCATGCGGCTCAATTTCCAATGGGAAGCAATTGAGCGGGAAGCCGGGGAGGTTAATGGCCAGATTGTCGATCTCATGGTCTATGGGATGACGTACCGCGATTGGCGGTATGCAGAATAGCCGCCAGCATCTCAGGTGAAGTTGTAATTTGCTGCCCCAAGCAAAACTGATATGCCAACCATCTCCGTTCCACAGGAATTTTCTCTTAGCCTCTGTTTGCAACATTTAGGCCGTTCTGAGCAGGAACGTACCCATTATGTGCGCGAGGGTGAAGTCTTTCGTGCCATCCAGACACCCAATGGGCCTTTTGTGCTGCGGATTTTTCAACCTGACTGGGGGACGCTACAGGTGGAAGGCTTGAACCGGAGCCCAGATCAGCAGGAGGAGAAATTGATCCATGAAATGATCTGGGAATGGTTTGACCTGGACCGGGATCTGGGACCCTTTTATACCATGGCAAAGGATGATCCTTTATTGGGGCCGGCCGTTACAA
>JBCBZF010000203.1:0-8064 GCA_039815525.1 Bacteroidota bacterium
CCATGGCATGCAAAGACTGAATGGATATGTTTGTAAAGTGTTAGGGAAAAGCACGTTTAGCTGCCGCGAAACAGCGGAAAAAGAGGCCTGATGACGCAAAGCGCATCAGGTTCTTTTTTTTATCAGCCTCACCAATACCATTCCCTGGGGATGCAGGAAGCGATCATGACAATCAGCCAACCGAAATAAGGCAGAATCAGCCTTTTTTCCTCGGTGGTGCTTTCTTACCTTTATTCTTCAATTTTGCACACAGACAAATCCTTTTTCGCATGCAGCACTTGTTGGAAATCCGAGACCATCGGAATGCGCGTACCTTCCTGCCCAAAGATTTTCAAATCACAAACTGGGAACACCTTAAGCCAATTTACGAGCAACTGCTCGCAGAGGAACCCGATTCAGTAGAGGCCCTGGAGTCTTTTTTACGCAAACGAAATGAGTTGGACTCCATGGTTGCGGAAGATTATGCCTGGCGCTATATCAGGATGACGTGTGCAACGCAGGATGAGGCCTTGAAAGAGCGATTTCAGAAGATGGTGCAAGAGATTATCCCCCATATCAGCGAGTATGAGGATAAACTCAATCGAAAAATTCTGGCCAATCCACATTTTGATGCACTTGATGGGGAAAAATATGTGACGTATATCCGTCATTTGAAGCGGGAAATTGAACTTTTTCGGGAGCAAAATATTCCGCTGGCCATGAAAGACAAAACCACGGCGCAGCAGTACGAGGTCATTTCCGGCGCCATGTCCATTGAGCATGAAGGAGAAACGCTCACCCTACAACAAGCTGCAAAATTAACGGAAAGCAAAGACCGCAACCTGCGCGCTGACATCTGGCTGAAAATGGCGGAAAGGCGTTATCAGGACCGAAGCGCTTTGGAAGATACCTTTGATCAATTGGTTACCATCCGCCACGAAATTGCACAAAACGCTGACTATGAAAGCTTCACCCGCTTCAAATTTGATCAAATGGGCCGCTTTGATTATTCATTGCAGGATACCTGGGCCTTTCATGAAGCGGTGGAAAAAGTAGTGGTGCCAGCGGTAAATGAGTTGCACAAAGAGCGCAAGCGCCAGCTGGGGCTGGATGTCCTGCGGCCATGGGATCTGCAGGTCGATTATCTTGGTGATAAACCTCTGGAGCCATTTCGTGAAGCAGGCCAACTTCTCAGTGGGTCTGTCAAAGCCCTGAGTGCCTTGCGTCCTGAATTGGGACAAATGATCGATTTGATGGATAAAAACGGTTTCCTTGACCTGGACAGTCGGATTGGGAAAGCGCCGGGTGGTTACAATTATCCATTGATGGAAACAGGGGTGCCCTTCATTTTTATGAATGCCGCCGGAACCCAGTCGGATGTGATCACAATGCTTCACGAGAGTGGCCACGCTGTACATTCCTTCATGACGCGCGATATTCCTCTGAATGTTTTGAAACATACGCCCTCAGAAGTAGCCGAATTGGCTTCTATGGCAATGGAATTACTGTGTCTGGATGAATATGACGCTTTTTATCAGGAAGAAGCACCCCTGATTCGTGCAAAAAAAGAACAATTGGTGCGCTGCATCACGATTTTTCCGTGGATTGCCACCATCGATGCGTTTCAGCAACAGATGTACGACCAGCCCAATCTGAGCAAGGAAGAACGCATTGAAGTCTGGCGAGGCATTTATAATCGCTTTCATGGTGATGTTGTCGATTGGAGTGGCTATGAGCACATCAAAGACACACTATGGCTGCGCCAGGGACACGTTTTCTCGGTTCCATTCTATTACATTGAGTACGCCATCGCACAGCTCGGCGCCCTGGCTATCTGGCGCAACTTCCGCAAAAACCCCGGCAAGACGCTACAGCAATATCTTGCGGCGCTGGAATTGGGGTATACCAAACCCATCCCTGCCATTTACGAAACGGCTGGCATCCAATTTGACTTCTCCGAGCAATACATGCGTGATTGTGTGGATGACTGTCTCAACGCATACCGGAACCTTTCGGTGGCGGTCTAAAACCATCCATTGTCAACCCAGTCAATCGGTTTCGTTTTGCCCTGGAGGATAAATGCTGCCCAGAAAAAGGGATGGCTCTGAAAGCTTGAGGCAGTATGCAGGTAGTCCAGTTTTGCTTTTTGTAGGGCAAGGTCCTTCGAGAGGCCATCTTTCAGGTAAGCATAAAAACTGGTCATGATCTGTGCAGTGGATTGATCCTGTACCTGCCAGAGGCTCATGACGACTGAGGGAACCCCAGCATGGGCAAAGCCTCTCCCCAGGCTGATGACCCCCTCTCCACGCGCCATTTTGCCAAGACCGGTGTTACAGGCACTAAGGACTGCCATTTCTGCCTGTAACTGTAGCCCAAAAAGCTCATACAAAAACAACTGCCCATCTGCTTTTTCATCATCGGTCGCAAAAGCCAGAAAGGATTGGAGCGGATCTTCGTCATCCAAAAATGCATGGGTTGCGAGATGAAGGACCTGGTGCTGGGCTGCTTCTTCAATAAACGTACTCTCTCTGGCATCCTCCCCTAATAATGCCACACCATCGGTCAGTTTGCGAATCCGCTTCACTTCTTCCCGACTGGCTGGCAAATCAGCCAGTAACAAATTTGCCGGTAATTCGCGCCTGTTCCCTGTCGTCTGTCCAAAGCGAGGCGCAATGCCCAGGAAGGCTGCGGAAGCCTGACGATTTTGGCTTTGTCCCTTGAGCAGTAGGGTAGAAGAGAAAGCCTGACTGATCCTTTTTTGCTTGAGGAGAAAGGGCAAATGATTAAATGTCACCTTTGCCTTTTCCCTCTCCGTCAGCAAAACGTCAAAGGGTAAATATGAAAGGGGACCGTCTGGAATGATGATCCAGCGATCTTGTTTGGCTAATGGCAGGATTGGAGCAATCAAAGATTGATAGAGCTGATATGATGTTTCATTGAGAAGGTCCCGATCTGCTTGTGTGTAGGCAAGGAAATTATCCGGAACCAGGAGCGTTCGAATGGCCTGGAGAAGCTTGATGATGCTGTCGGGACGGCCCAATTGATGCATACTAATCTGGTCTGGTCCCATCACCATGGCAAAGACATTTGTTTGGCCCATGAAGTAAGAAATGACATTGGCCTGCTCTGATTGCAGGTGTTGCTGAACCAAGGCGACATCTGTCCGTTCCAATTGATATTTTAGCCTCGCGTAGCGGGGATAGGTCTTTTCCATCACCCGGCGTGCCCGACTTTCCTGCTGTCGCAGTCGGATGATCCGATTCCGGAGGCTGTCTTTGTTCAGATCTTCCCGGTCTTGTAAGGCGATTTCGGTGCGGGCTTTTTCGATGCTCAGCTGCTGTTGCTGGGCCAAAAGGCTGTCAGGAATTGCCGCTGACTGACTGGCCGTCAGGTCCTGGATTGATTCCTGGAGAAGCAGAGCCCGGCTGTTTTCCATGGTCTGAAACGCAAGTTGGAGCCATTTTTGGTCTTTTTCCGCCTGCCATAGCTCCCAGCAAGTTTGCAGACTTTGCTCAAAAAGCGGTTGGAGATTGCCAAGCAGGGAAAGTTTTGCGCTGCGGACTTCGAGGTCAAGTCTCAGGCTATCTGCTAATTGTTGGGCATAAAGAAGATAGTCGAGGGCTATTTTTTTTCCCTCAATACTGGAGTCGGCTGCAAGTTGATATTGGCCTGCCTGCCAGAAGTACTGTTGCAACTGACGGGGCGCAATGGATTGAGATAGCTGATAGCTGCCCGTGGAGTCAATGGGGACAAGACCATGAATGGCATCAAGAATGGCCTGCATGGCTTCTTTGGGCTGTCGTTTGCGAGACGCAATTTCGGCTAGCGTTGCATAGGTTCGGGCAGTCGTAGGATGTTGGTTGCCGTAAATGTCTTTCGAGATGGCGATTGCATGGCGAATGAGAGGCGAGATGAGGCGATAGTCTTTTGCCTGCTTTTCAACCAACAAAGCCTTGGCAAGAAAGACATCAATCAAGCGGGGTGATTTTCCCGGAAACCTCACCTGCGTATCATTGTAGGCCAGATCGAGATGGATCCCAGGGATGCCTTTTCCCAACTCCATTTCTACCAGAGACAATTGGAGAAATGCGCGACCCAATTCGGGATTATTGGTTTTTTGCATTTCCGCAATGGCCCGATGTAAATAGTGAAAAGCGGTGTCTGGTTCTCCATTTTGGGTGAATAATTGACTCAGGTTAAAGAGAATCCCTTGGAGATAGAAGTCGTATTTGCGGTGGTGTTGTGGCAAAAGAGCGAGACATGCCTGATAATATTGCCGGGCTTGTTGACTCTCCCCCAATTCTTCCATCATCCCTGCAATCATAAAATAGGAATCATGGAGCTTGATGGAGTCTGGTTCTGCCTGCATCAAATATGCATCGAGTGCTTCCTGCATCAATCGTTTCGAACGATTGACGTAGCCCAAATTATTGCTCGAATAGGCCCAGCGGGTACTGATGACCGGCCACCAGGGGTGATCTGTCGGTAAAAACTTTTTTGCAGCCTGATAGGCCTGACCGTGATAGAACTCAGCCCTTTGATCATCATCCAAATAGCCTGAAACCGTTCCGATGTAGGCAAGATTTTTTGCCAGACTCAGACTGGGGGGAAGATAGGTCTGATGAATGCGGATGGATTGTTGATAGGCAAAAACCTCTTTGTCGTAGGTTTCTTCCGTGAAGTAATAGGTGTAAGCACGGGCAGCCCAGGCCTCGGCCAGAATGTCCGGTGCCTGCTCTTTGAGCAGACTGCTATCCGCCAGCACCTGATCTAAATAGAAGGCTGCACTGTCGAGTTGGCTGCTGCGACTCAACCAAAGTCCTTTGGTGCACCAGTAGTTCAAACTATCCAATTTGTTCCGTGGAGATACCTGGAGCCATTTGGTGGCTGATTCTGTTTGCTTTGCCCGGCTAAGGGCCCGCGCAATGCGCAGCGCGTGAAGAACCGTATCTTGATTCACTGACAGCGCCAGGCTGTCGTATTGATAGACCGAATCCCACTTTTCCAGCCGATAATGCAGCTGCGCCAAATCCGCTACTTGTAGAGGAGGTGTTTCTTCCCCACTGCTTTCACTGCAGCTCCAGAGAATACACACACTGAAAATAAGGATTGCAACGTTTTTCATGTAAAAGGAGCCGCAAATTTGGTTTACCTTTCAGGAAAAATACACACAGATAATTGATGAGTGGGAAAATGATTGGATAAAATAAACTATTTTTTTCACCGCTCCATCCATGTGTTATCATTAACTTAATCAACATGCGTATTTCATCTCTGTTTCTTGTACTTGGCCTGTTCCTGTTTATGGGAATGTCCAATGAAGGCTGTGAAGAAACAATCGACGAATTAGAAGATTTGGTCAGCTCAGATGTCCCGCTGATTTATGAAGGTGGTGAATTGTTGCTGGACAACAGTGGAGAGTCCCTTCATATCGAGGTAGACCTGGATGCCAGTATTTCTGCGGCAGATTACCTGACGCAGGGAACCATCATCATTTTTCCCGGGAAAGTACCGCCCTGTCCTGAGCCGCCAGACGATAAGCCACTTCCCCTGGCTGCAGGTCGTGGCAAAGGTGGAACCAAATGTGTTCCTGATACTGATCTGGCTTTGGAGGTTGTGGTGTTAATTGATCTGGAAGAGGCACAAATTGCTGGCCTCAGCGAGCCCAGTGTTGCAAATCTGCGGGAAGTTTTTGCAGACCAGATTCAGGAGAAATATTCCAATGAAGAGGGCGCTTTTACCTATGCCGAACCAGATGCAGATGGATTTGTTACCATCGTTCCACTGGAAGGAAGCATGGTTGCGGCTGTTTTTTACCGCAATTCCATTGCGCTTGAATTACGACCAATCACATTGAACAACGAACCGGTATTGGAAGACTAGCTGTCTGTCCGGTACGTATAAGAATTTCAGGTTTACCAGTTTTATCTGGTGAACCTGTTTTTTTTATGTACCGATGGAGAAGAAAGTGCGCTGGCTGTCCTAAAAGGCGAATAATAGGAGCTTAGGAAAACTCTATCCTAGTAATATATCAGAAAAAACCTATTTGACTGTCCTGCACCCTCTGGCAGCATCCGGCCTGTCCTGCTTTTTGTCAATTTGAAAATGTATTTATTGGGATTGAATACTTCCTGCCTATCGTTGTCTTCTTCATGCCCGGTCATTTCCTTGGCCTGACATGGATGTTGTTACCTCGATTCAAAAGGAACTATGATCCGAAACCAATTTCCCTCCTTCACTGCCGGACAGGCATTGTCCATTGCTTACTTGTTTTCCTTACCAGCGTTACTTCCAGCATCGTTTGGCTTCTACAGTCAGACAGAAGAGAAAATATCAGGCTGTTGAGTGGCTTGTATTCACGCTGATGGTTGATCGCCTGTGAGAAGGCGATTGTATCTCCTCCCTGGTGCTGCTTTCCTCCCGGTCCTTCCCTAAGATATCTGGACCGACTTTGGCCCTGACGTGCAGGGCTTATTCTTCTGGCAGCAGCCAGTTTGCTTGTTCATTCATTTCTTCAACCCTATCGACATGCGACTGCTTTTTCGAACTTTTCTTGTTGCTCTGCTTCTCTCTTCCTTTATCCCTTCTGCCTTCTCCACCAAATTGGTAGAGCTAAAGATCATTGACCAGGACTACATTGTCCTGCACTTTCAGGATGGGGACGCACTTTATGTGGATGATGGAGTAGGTCCCGGTTCCCTACGGGAATACAATTACGATGATCCCAGTAATAATTTTACCGTCACCTACGGTAACCCTCTCAACATCGGCAATGCAATTGCCGCAGGAAACTGGATCATCAAATCTTCTGGTGATCCCAATTACAGCGGCAATGGACAGGCGGTCAGTTCTGTTTCCCGTAAGTCAAAAATCGGAGACACTGAGGAGGTTGAATTTGTGCCTGGCGTTGGGTGGACCTATGAATATTCTACCGAACACTTTATCATTCTCCAACTGCCCAACTCAATGGTTTCCGGCCAAACCTATACCCTGGAAATCAATGGCAGTACTGAATCAGATACAGAGATTGTCTCTTTCGACTTTGATCAATTGACGACTCGCTCAGAGGCGGTGCATGTCAATGTCGTCGGCTATGCCAATACCAATACCATCAAAGCCGCTGATTTGTATATGTGGCTTGGCAATGGCGGCTCACGTGATTACAGCTCTTTTGTCGGGAATAAAGTCTATCTCGTGGATGTAGCCACTGAGGTCGCTACCGAAGTCGGGAATGTATCTTTCGGACAAAACAATGCGGTAGAGTATACGGGCTTTGATTTTACCCAATCTCCAGTCTGGCATGCGGACTTCACGGGTTTTAATACACCTGGAACCTATCGCCTTGCAATTGAAGGGGTGGGCTGTAGTGATGAATTTGAGATTCGGCAGGACATTTATTTTCAGCCATATAAAGTCTCTACCCAGGGCTTTTACTATATGCGAATTGGTGAAGACGTCAATGCGAATGCCGCAAATAATGTCTCCAAACCGCGTCAGCCTAAACTTACTGCCGGGGATCCCAGTGGGTTTAAAGTCATACTCACAGAGCTGAATCCATTTGATCCACAATGGGCAGATCAGTGGGATAATCCCAGTGCATTTGTGCCATTCATCAAAGCCGGTAGCCCGGAAAACACAGCTGTTTTGAAAGGGCACAGTGATGCCCGGGACTGGGATCGCAACCTCAATCACGTAACCATCATCTGGGACATGTTGTTGCCCTATATCCTGACCGATGGCGCACTCTCAGACGATGACCTGGGTATCGCTGAAAGCGGCAACGGAGATCCTGATATTCTTGATGAGGCAAGGAATGAAGTAGACTTCTGGTTGGCCTTGCGGGATGGTCCTGCCTATAGTTGGGGCTTATCCAATCCGACCACCATTTTCGCCAATGGCATCATTTATCAGGCTGGTACCAACTCTTTCGCAGCCTGGGCCAATGCTGTAAACTGTGCCATCATGGCACAGGCGTATCGGATTCATGGCGATGCCGCTCTGGAGACCTATTACACCAATGAAGCCATCACTGCCTATAATTTTGCCAATACATCGGCCGATCCGATGCTGAACAATGTCTGGAAC
>JBCBZF010000037.1:0-14825 GCA_039815525.1 Bacteroidota bacterium
GATTGTCTTTGGGCGCAAATCCGAGGAACACGGCATGGTCTTCCCCGTGAGGATTTTCAACGGTTCCGGTTTTACCACAAACAGTGATGCCTTCGATCTGTGCCCGACGGGCGGTTCCATTGGCCACCACCTGCTCCATGGCATCAATCACAGTCTGAAAGTGGCGGGTTTGGATTTCGGTGTTGACCCGTTCGTAGGAAACCCGATGCCAGACGTCATCGTCTCTGCCCCGAATGGCCCGCAGGAAATGCGGTCGGACGTAGTTGCCCTTATTGGCAATCAGAGCGGACAAATTGGCCATTTGTAATGGCGTCATCAGAATTTCGCCCTGTCCGATTGCATTGGAAATGATGGTCGTCGCACTCCAACGATCATGTCCGTACCATTTGTCATATTTAGCAGCCGAGGGAATGGAACCCGATTTTTCGTACGGCAGATCTACCCCCAGGTCATTGCCGAGGCCCATCTGGGTCATATAATCCTGCCAGCGATCATAGGCTTTGTAAATGTCTGGAAAACTTTTGTCCAGCAGAAAATCCATGTAAGTCGCGGCAAAGTATGAGTTACAGGAATGTTTGACCGCATTGCCAAAGGACAGTGGCGTCACATGAAAACGACAGCCTGGTTTCCCTTTGTTTCGCTTAAAACTACCACCACAGCTGTAATAAGTGTTGGGGGAGATGATGCCTTCATTCATGGCGGCCAGACCGACTGCCAATTTGAAAATTGATCCGGGGGGATAGGCCGCCATTAAAGGCCGGTTGAACAGCGGTTTGGTGCTGTCCTGATTCAGAATGACCCAATTGCGGTCCAGTTCCCGGCCCGTCAGACCAGACGGATTGTAGGAAGGCGCACTGACAAAGCTCAGAATCTCACCACTGGAGGGCTCAATCGCCACAATGCTGCCTTTTTTTCCTTCCATCAACCACTCGCCAAAACCTTGTAAATCGGTGTCGATGCCCAGCATGACATCTTTACCTTTTTCGGCCTTTTTATCATAATGACCTTCCGCATAACTGCCGACTACCCGATTGTGTACATCGGTGAGAATCTTTTTTTCGCCTTGGACACCGCGCAAGGTGCTGTCATGGCTCCGTTCAATGCCGGTTTTTCCAATCAGATCACCAATCATATACTTACCCTCAGACCGATCGATGTCCCGCTGGCTTACTTCACTGATATAGCCCAGGATATTGGCCCCGACTTGATAGTGATAGGTACGTTTGTTACTGGCCGAAAAGTTGATCCCCCGGAAGTTCCAGGTTTCCTCCTGTAGCGCGCCATATACTTCTGGTTCGATATAACGGGCAATGACAGATTCTTTTTGGCGGGAATACTTGCGGGCTGCTGCAATGGCCTTTTCGATTTCGGCCCGGTCCATCCGCAGATAATTTTCGAGGATGTTCATGTCCGGGATAAAAAGCTTCTCCGGCGTAACCAACATATTGAACATCGGCCGATTGCTCACATAGATGTCTCCATCCCGATTATAGACATTGCCTCTGGGGGGAATGATGTTCTTGGTTTTGATCACATAGCGATCGGCTTTGCGCGCATACTCCTTGCTCAACACCTGCACACTGAATAGTCTGCCGATGAAGACCATCAGGACCACGGCAAAGAATAGCATGATGATGTTTCCACGAATTTTGAGAGAGTTCATAGCGCTCCAATCCAGTTCCCACCTGCCGCTCAAGACGGCATATATCAAAATTACAATTAATTGGGAGTTTTCAGCATCTGAATGCTGCAAAAACCAATCCTATTTCTTGTAAAAGAGGAAGGCAAGGATATAACAGAAAACAAAAGAGTATAGACTGCTACAAATGGCTCGCCACAATACCGTGAAAAAGAGGGAAAACTGCATGGCTTCGAGGAAGTGCCAGGCAAATTGATGGACAAAGATGAGGGGGAATAAATAGGTAACAAACCAAATGGAGGATTGCTCACGTATGTTCATTTCGCTCAGGCTGCGAAAATTCGAGGCACTGATCAGAGCTGCCACCCGATTGCGGAGCCCTACTGCTGCCAAACAGGCAAATGCCTGTAATCCGAGCCCCGAAGCATCTGACAGTACATCCAGCAACAGTCCACTGCTGAAGGCCACCACATACATCAGCAGGATGGGGATGTCAAATGGCAGCATGAGCAGAAACAGCAGGAAGACAAAAGGCGTTGCCACATCAAACAGCACCATGCCATCATTGTCCAGGATCAGTACCTGAAAACACAGAAAGAGCATAAACTGCAGGATATATGAAATCAGTGGATTCACTTATGACTGCGGGATTGATTGTTCCAAACTGTCCAGAAGTACTTTGTGTGGGGCGTCTACGAGGTAGACATTGCCGAGAGAATGAAACTCAGTGGCCAGCCGCAGGCGGATGTTGTAATAGCCATCGACCGGGTCTAACTCCTGAATTTTTCCTACCCTGTACCCAGCCGGGAAAGTGGTACTGTAGCCGGACGTGACCACCTGATAGCCGGTGTCCAGACTCACGGTTTCTGGTATATAGGTCATGATGGCTTCATTCGTACTTTTTCCATCCCATTCGTACACGCCAACGTATCCTTCAACTGATTCGTCCTCTTTGGCAACCGCCTTGATCTGTAGTTTAAAACTCAAATTCAATGCGCTGAGAATCAGACTGTACTTTTCACTTACCTTGATCACTTTTCCAACAATCCCTTCCGGCGAAACCACACCCATTCCCACCCGCACGCTATCATCTATCCCTTTATTGAGAGTAATGTAATTGTAGTTACGGTTGGTGGAGTTGCGGATCACCCGGGCCGGGATAAAGCGAAAACTGTCCCTTCTGCTTTCAGAATCAGTTTGCCCAGCCAGGACCAGGGAGTCCTGATCAATCTGACTTTGCAACTCATTGATCTGATTTTGTGCATTGAGCAGGCTCTTTTGCAGCTTGATGTTTTCATTCATCAGCTTCTGGTTCTGCACTGGTAAGTCAAAGTATTCCTTGACGCGGTCTTTGCGCAGATTAACCCAACCGGAGACATTGTAGAGGCTGTCGCCGAATTGGTGGCGTTGATAATCATTGTTGCGGACGATGAGCATGAAGGCCACAGCTTCCAGAAACAGAAAGACCAGTAGGTTTCTGTTGGCAGAAAGCAATGACAGAAGACGAAACATGTCGGAATGGGTTAGCTCATCAAATACTTGAACTCATCGAGATTGTCCAGGGCAATGCCCGTACCACGCACCACCGCTTTGAGCGGGTCTTCTGCCACATGAATGGGAAGCTTGGTTTTTTCAGCCAGACGGATGTCCAAGCCCCGCAGGGAAGCGCCACCACCAGTGAGATGAATGCCGCGTTCATAAATATCTGCGGACAGCTCAGGGGGTGTATTTTCCAGTGCCTTCAAAATCGCATCCTCAATCTTGGTGATGGATTTATTGAGCGCATGGGAAACTTCGCGGTAAGAGACAGAAATGGTCTTGGGAATCCCGGTCATAAGGTCTTTCCCGCGTATCTCGATGTCATCCGGAGGCGTATCCAATTCTGGTAAGGCCGCGCCGACTTCGATTTTGATGCGTTCAGCGGAGCGCTCACCGATGAGCATATTGTGTTGCTTCCGCATATAATCGAGGATATCGTCATTGAATTCATCCCCGGCAATGCGAATGCTTTGGTCCGTTACGATACCAGAAAGGGCAATGACCGCAATTTCGGTGGTACCACCCCCGATGTCCACAATCATGTGGCCGGTTGGTTCTTTCACGTTCAGGCCAATCCCGATGGCGGCTGCCATTGGTTCCGCAATCAGATAGACTTCTTTGGCCCCCGCTTGTTCAGCAGAGTCTTTTACTGCGCGTTTCTCTACTTCGGTGATGCCACTGGGGATACAAATCACCATGCGGTAAGAAGTCGAAAACCAGCGCTTACGGGTATTGATCAATTTGATCATGCCCCGGATCATGTGCTCAGCCACCGTGAAGTCTGCAATAACCCCATCCCGCAAAGGTCTGACCGTGCGGTATTTTTCGTGGGTTTTTTCGTGCATTTGCTGCGCTTCTGTACCGATGGCGATCACTTTCCCACTCATTCGGTCCACCGCGACAATAGAGGGCTGATCTACCACCACCTCATTGTTGTACATGATGAGGGTGTTGGCAGTACCGAGGTCTATGGCTATATCTGTGGTAAAAAAATCAAAGAGTCCCATTGAGTCTTTCAAAGGTTTTTGCAGGCCGCCGCAATCTGTCTGCCTGCATATCAAAAACTGGTTTCAGGAGCGGGAAATATCTTAACATCTCTGCGCTTTCAGATCCAAGAAAGATCATGAAAGCCAGCACTTTGTAACCAGATCACATGTTGAGAGAGGTTCCCGCCTGATAATCAATGCTTAAAATGCCTGATTCCCGTGAAAATTAAGCACATCTGATGAGTTTCGCAAAACTGAATGCTTTCTTCATCCCGAACGGAACCGCCAGGCTGCACCACAACTTCGATTCCTTTACCGTGGGCCATTTCTACCGAGTCTGCAAATGGGAAAAATGCATCAGAGGCGAGGACGGATCCTTTCAGGTCAAAGCCTTTTTCTTCTGCCTTCTGAATGGCCTGTTTGAGCGCATCAATACGGGAAGTTTGCCCCATTCCACTCCCAATCAGCTGTCCATCTTTTACAATGGCGATGGCGTTTGATTTGAGGTGTTTGACGACAGTATCTCCGAAAAGCGCATTGGTGATCTCTGCCTCAGTGGGTGTCCGGCTGGTTTTGCAGCTCAAATCATTCGCAGTGATGACTGCCTGATCTTTATCCTGTACCAAAAAGCCATTGATGACGCTCTTGGTGATGGTTTTTGGCTGATTGTTGGCAACCCGCTTAAGGAGAATCCGGTTTTTCTTTTTCTGTAAAATGGCGAGCGCATCTTCTGTGAAATCCTTGGCAATCAGCACTTCGAAAAAGAGTTTGTGAATGTCTTCGGCCACTTCGGCATCAATGGTTCCATTACAGGCCAGAATGCCACCGAAAGCAGAAATTGGATCTCCGGCCAGGGCTTTTTTCCAGGCATCCATCATGTTCTCTCCCAGGGCGCAACCACAGGGGTTGGTGTGTTTGATGACCGCGAAAAATGGATCGTCAAATTCATCTACCAATTGTAGAGCCCCTTCAATATCGACCAGATTGTTATAGGAAATGGCTTTGCCATGCAGCTGCACAAATTCCTCCTCCAAATTTCCGTAAAACAGGCCCTTCTGATGTGGGTTCTCTCCATAGCGGAGGGCTTTTGGGTTGCGCAGAGATACCTTCAGACTGTCAGATTCCGGTGCCATGTAGCGGAAAATCTGGCTGTCGTAATGAGAGGATACATCAAAAGCGGCTCCCGCAAAAGCTTTGCGCTGATCCAGGGTGAGTGCGCCATTCTGAGTGGCCAGCAGCTCTGCGAGCTGACCATAATATTCCTGCGATGGCACACAGCAAACGTCCTTGAAATTCTTGGCTGCTGCACGAATCAACGCAATTCCACCAATGTCAATCTTCTCGATCACAGCTGATTCATCTGCACCGCTTTTCACTGTTTCCTCGAATGGATACAGATCTACAATGACGAGATCAATGGGCGGAATCTCATAGGTCTCTAATTCCTTCTGGTCAGAGGTTTCATTTCTACGTGCGAGAATGCCACCATGCACTTTGGGGTGCAAGGTTTTGACCCGTCCACCCAGGATGGACGGATAACCAGTGAGATCAGCGACATCGTGTACTTCTGCGCCAAGTTTGCGCATATATTCAGCGGTGCCACCAGTAGAATAGATCGCTGCTCCCTGAGCGATCAGTTGGGCGACGATGGGTTCGAGTCCTTGTTTATGATAAACAGAAATCAGCGCGGATTGAATCGGTTTCGCTTCTTGCATTTTGGTACAAATCTCTTCGATGATGCGTGGAAAATGGGTGTGTTCCAGTTTGAGAACAGCTTTTTGTAAAATTTCCGCATCCCAATCAGGCCCAATGTCCAGCCGTGCCTGAAAAATAATCTCTCCATCGTCATAGACTTCATTGACGAAATGAATGGTGGGGCCAGACTGCCGTTCACCAGCGGCGATCACTGCCCGATGAACATGCATACCGTACATGACCTTTCCGCCAAACTTAGGCAGCAGGGATGGATGGATATTGATGATCCGTTTGGGATAGTGTGTAATTAAAGCCGGTGGGATGTGTTTGAGGTAACCCGCCAGGACCACGAGCTCAACCTGATGCTCTTGCAGCAAAGCAACGAGGCGGTCCCCATCGCTGTATTCAGCTCTGCTGAGGAGTTGCGTATGAATGCCAGCTTCCGGGCCAAACTGAAAAATACCAGATGTGGCCTTATTGGAGAGCAGGAGCACCACTTCCCCGGCGGTTTTATCGCGCAGATGATTGATGATCTGGTGGGCATTTGAGCCTCCTCCGGAGGCAAAAATGGCGATGCGAATGGGTGTTGGTGCGTCCAGCAATGCGGAAAATTTGGGCAAAGGTACAGATGAGCGCACAAACAAAAAAGCCGCTTCCCAGAGGGAAACGGCTTTCTATCAGACAGCGATATGCTAGTTCAGAAGTTTGAAGTTGAAAGGAATGTTCACCCAGAACTTAATCGGGCGTCCACCCTGAATCGCCGGTGTGAATTTGAGCTTACCAATGTGCTCTTCCACCGCTTTGGCGAGAATTGGATGCACCTGGTTGATGACCCGGTGCTTGGAGTAGTTTCCTTTCTTATCCACGAGGACACGTACGACAACGTTTCCTTCGATACCGGCATCACGGGCAATCTGCGGATAACCGATCAATTTCTTGATGTCATCCATGTTAACCGGAGCAGGTTCCTCCTCTGCAAAAACAAAGGCATTGATGTCTGGCTCCTGTTCAACAATTACCTCAGGAATATCACCTTCTGCTTCCACTTCACCCGTAAAGAAACCTTCATCGGATCCTTCTTTGTCTTCCAGACCAATGGCAGGGGCTTCTTTCAGTTCCTCAATGTCATTGATGGTCTGGTCTTCTTCCGGATCAAGTTCTTCTTCCGGAGTAGGCTCCGGAATCTGGAAGGCCACAGTCTTGATCTGTGGTGGTGGCACCTTGGGTGGTGGCGGTGGTGGTGGTTTATTTTCTTCTTCAAGAGGTGGCGGCGGTGGCAGGTCCTCCATGCTAATGGTTACGGCCACAACTTTGGTATCCTCTACTTCTTCCGCCTTCATGGTGAGAGGGAGGAACGTATATAGCAGGAATGCAATGCTGACAACAGCCGTACCAATCGCCAGGTGGCCAGGATACACCTTCCGCAGGAAGTATGCTCCATACCGACGCTCGCGGTCCTCAAATACCATTTCGTCGAGATCGGCTTTGATGATTTGGCCCATTGGAACGTTTGGTTATAATCTATTGATACGAATAATCTACAAATTTTTGCGGAGATCTACAGAGGCATTTTTGCTTGTTCGATGAACATGCTGTCGGCTTCGGTAAAATCTGCCAGGACAAATTTGGGTGCGTTGACAATTTTCATCTCGTCAATGATGTCTACCAGATTGGCAAACCGACTGCTGTTACGGGCTTTGATCACGAAGATCGGGTCCCAGCAGTTTGTAATACTGTTGCCGCTACATCGGTTTGGATGACGGCTGAGATGGTCATTGAGAACAGTCCGGAGACCGTTCGGGGAATAATCAGTTGTCAAAACTTCTGGTCCCTGACCGTGGAAGTATGACAGTTGATTTTCAGCTTCGAGAACCAGGGTGAGAATTTTTTCTTCATTCACTTCGACATTGGTGGTTTTCTTTGGCGGAACAAGCATTTCAATCAGCTTGTCTTTGGCCAGTGTAGCCGTCAATACGAAGAAGGTCAGAAGCAAAAATGCCACGTCTACCATTGCGGTCATGTCCAGATGGACATTCTTGCGTTTGGTGCGGGTTCTTTTCCGCTTGTTCGAATCTGATGGTGTAAGCTCTGCCATGGTATCGCTTTACCTTAAGACAAAACTTTGAGTCCATTTCCATACAAATCGATGGGAAATCCGAACTTTTTTTACCCAAATTTGATCAAAGAACGCGGGTGGTGATGAATACTATTTTTCGAGTTCATCAGCCAGTTCGGGAGTATACTCCCCAATCAAAATCAGAGAATCCGTCGGAGAATATTTATCGATGGTGTACTTGGTCGCACCGACAATGGCCAGTTCGTCCAGCATATCCACCAAATTCTTGAAACGGGCTTCATCTTTTGATTTAAAGACAAAAATCGGGTCCCAGCAGAGATCGTCATTTACTTCTCCACCTTTCGCACACAGCGGCAGTCCCAGTTTCCGGGGACCAGTCTCAATGTGATCGCGCAGTACTTTACGCAGGCCGGAAGAAGAATAATCGGCACTTTCTACTTCTGGCTCGGTAATCCCGACCCAGTAAGAGACTTTGTCGTCCTCATCCAGGATGAGGGTCATGATTTTATCTTCTTTGAGTTTTTTCTTCAGATCCTCTTCGTCGATGTTTTCATCTGCTTTGGGCGGCATCACCATCTCCATCATAGAGGAGTCAGAAATTGTCGCCGTCAGTACGAAGAATGTCAGCAGCAGGAAGGCAACATCTACCATCGCGGTCATGTCGACCTTGGTTGATTTTTTCTTGGTCTTTGGACCACTGCCTTTCTTACCGCCTCCCCCTTGCGAGGTATCTACGTCAGCCATGATTCAGCTTTTTTTTTGTTTTGTTCAGAAAACTATTCCCCACCTTCGCCTTCGCCTTCTTCTCCTTCAGCACCATCTTCCAGAGAAGTAATCAGGCTGAAAGCGTTCACGTCCCAGTCCTGCAGCGATGAAATGACATCATATACTGCAGGATATTTCGCGTCTATGTCTCCTTTGATGGCAAAACGCATCTTCTGGTCGGCCAAACGTCCCCAACGAATCCAGTCTTTCAGGTCATTGGTGGTTTTGGCGACTTCGTCTTCTGCAGCGGAGATGCCAGGGTGAGGAAATTCCTCAATGTGCTCCGGATCAAAAGACAGCCATTCAGACATTTTGTCATGTGGTACCCCGAAGGTTTCGAGGTTGGAGAAATACCCCTGTCCGACTTCCGTAACAGTCCACTCTTTCTCGCCGATGGCACGGTTCAATACCGCTTCACGGGTGGCGATGTCAGAGTATCCGACAAATACTTTGCCGTCTGGATCGATGGAAATCGTCATCAGACCGGTTGCTGGAACCTCAATGTCAGAGATTGAGGAAGGGGTGTCCACCTCTACCTTAGACTCCTGGCGAAAACTTGTGGTCGTCAGGATGAAGAAGGTCAGCAGGAGGAAAGCCACATCCACCATCGCGGTCATGTCGACAGTTGGCGCGCCTCTTTTTGGTTTATGAGCTGCCATAGGGGTATGAATTAGTTGTTAACGTCGAAAGACTGAACGATGGAGTATCCTGCCTCGTCCATGGCGTAAGTCATGCCGTCAATTCTGGTCGTAAAGAAGTTGTAGAACAGAATGGAGATCATAGAGTTGGTGATACCCACAGCCGTATTAATCAGGGCCTCAGAGATACCAACCGAAAGTTCTGCGGCGTTTGGTGCACCACCTTCACCCAGAGCGGAGAATGCGCGGATCATACCAAGTACCGTACCGAGCAGACCAACCAGTACCCCGAGAGATGCGGTCGTCGCCAGAATTGGGAGGTTACGCTCCAGCATCGGCAGCTCCAGCATGGTGGCTTCTTCCAGTTCGGCCTGGATAGCAGCTTTACGGGTGTCTTTGTCAATGCTGGTTTCAGCTTCCATTTCTTTGTACTTACGGAGACCAGCTTTGATCACATTACCGACAGATCCCCGCTGGCCATCGCAAAGCTGGGCCGCGCCGTCAATATTGTTTTGAGCGAGTGCTCTTCTGACTTTTTTCACAAATACGTCCGTGTTGCCTCTTCCATTTGCACGGAATACAGTGATACCACGTTCGATGGTGATGAGAATGATGACGAGGAAGATCCCCATACCAATCGGAATTACCCATCCACCTTTGTAAACGAGTCCGTAATTGTTTGCTGGTTCACCGTCAGTCCAGTGAGGCGGTTCTTCACCAGTTTTACCATTGGCAACCCATGCCTGGTAAGCCTCGTGGCGAGCTTCACCTTCCTTGAAGTTGTTTTGATGTCCAAAGCCGTACCAGAATGCCACCTGGGCAACGACCATCGCAACGACGATCACCACCAGCGGGAGGATCGCACGAAGGGGATTCGCAGCTTTAATCTGCGACTCCTGCGAGAAAGTAGATTTAGAGGGTTTGTTCGAATCAGCCATGTCTGATAGCCATTAAAATTGATGTACAATAAGGGTTAAGATAGAGCCAAAAATATGGAAAGGAATCGTAACTCCAAAGAATTCCACCGAAATTTGAACTGTCCATAAATATTCCCAAAAATGCGATTATCAAGCCGCTACAGGGCTTCCAAGACAGCGAAATCGATTAAGGAACCAACATTCCATTCTCTTTCCCTCCTGTGAACATCAAGTCTTCATACAAAAGACTGAATGCAAGGAGCGATTCCATAAGGTATGTAAGATTTTTGCAAAAAAGTGACGCTTTGCGCTTGAAAAGGGCCTCTCAGGCGTATTCGTACGCAAAGACAGCAGCAAAATGCTGTTTCAGTCGGGACTTGACATCATCCATATCCAGGGTGTATCCCAGCTCTGCTGCCAATGAGGTTACGCCTTTGTCGTCAATGCCGCAAGGGACGATGTGTGAGAAGAAGTCAAGGTCGGTATTGACGTTGAAGGCAAAGCCATGCATGGTCACCCAACGGCTACACCGGACACCCATGGCGCAGATTTTCCGCGGCCAATCACTATTTATGTCCAACCACACCCCGGTTGCACCGGCGATCCGTCCGCCTTCCAGACCATAATCTGCCAACAGACGAATCATCACATCTTCCATATTGCGCAGATACCAGCCGATGTCAGTGCGAAATTTTTCCAGAACAAAAATGGGATAACCGGTAATCTGTCCGGGTCCGTGGTAGGTGATGTCGCCGCCCCGGTTGATTTTATAATAGGAAATGCTGCGCTTTTCTCTTTCTGCTGCATCAATCAGCAAATTCTCCTCCAGGCCGCTTTTCCCCAGGGTATAAACAGGTGGATGCTCACAAAACAACAAATGATGCTCAGTGGGTCTGGCGAAAGGATCTGCTCCACGTCCTGCTGCCAGTTTGATGTCGGTATTGGCTTTGAGCAGACGTTCCTGCAGGTCCCAGGCCTCTTGATAATCAATCCGGCCACAGTCACGATATTGAATTTGTTGCATGGGAGGAGAGAGGTGTCAGGTGAGAGGGGAGAGGTGTCAGGTGAGAGTGTAGATTTTTCTCGCACCTGGCACCTCTCCCCTGACTCCTGGATTTAAAGGACATTGTTCCCCACCGAAATCACTTGTTTGACTTCGGGGACCATATTATTCATGACTTTTTCAACACCTTCTTTCATGGTCTGCCTGGCATAGGGACAGCCGTGGCAGGAACCATGCATGGAAAGATTCAGAATGCCGTTTTCGTAAGATTCAAAGACAATGTCGCCACCGTCTTCCTGAGCGGCCGGACGAATATGACGATCCAATAAGTCGGTGATCAGTTCGATCACTGCCTCGTCGGAACGACGATGATGCACCGCTTCCACCCCCAGATAAATGATGGGCTCATTTTGTTCGAGGTGGGTCTGAATCATCATTTTTAATTCCATGAGGAATTTGTTCCAGGCTTCGCTTTGGTTGGCTTTTTTGACCACCGTTACATAATTGCGGTTGATCAACACCCGGTCCACATAGCGCAGCATGAGCAGTTTGCGGGCCAAAGGGGCATCCGCCGCTCCTTTCAGCGAAGTGAACTCGTATGGTTTATCCACCATGATGCCATTTTCCAACACAAACTTCATTGCATTGGGATTGGGGACACCTTCGATGTGGAGATTGACGCTTCTTGACATAGCCGGCAAAGTTAATCAGAAATCATCTTCAAAATCCAATCCTGTGGCCTGATTCAGGGCACGCTGCAGTTCAGAACGCGCATGAAAGTCTTTTTGTTTTTGGGCAACCACCAGGCCTTCTTCGTAGGTGCTGATGGCGGTTTCTTTCTGATCGAGCCGTTCATAGGTTTTGCCCAGGTGATAATACAAGCCCACATAATCCGGGTGGAGAGCTTTTAGTTTGGTAAAATAATTCAGCGCTTCGTCCCATTCAGCCATCTGAACATATTCGTATGCGATGGAATAGAGGGTAAAAGCATCCTCCGGGGCACGTTGGAGAAAGGTAAAAAGACGATCAAGACGGGTCTGGTCCATGCTTTTAACAATGAAGATTAGTTTGTAATTTTGCGGAAAATTCAGAAATCCAGGTACAAATATGAAGATTTTAGTGTGCATCAGTCACGTCCCGGATACAACGACCAAAATTCAGTTTGCGGAAGACGGGAGTGCGCTGAACAATGATGGGGTGACTTTCGTCATCAACCCCTACTGTGAGTACGGTCTTTCCAAGGCGCTGGATATGAAAGAAGGCGGCGTAAAAGTAGATCAAATTACGGTTTGCTGTGTCGGAGGTCCGGAGGTGGAACCGACGCTTCGCAAAGCTCTGGCCATTGGTGCTACAGACGCTGTCCGAATCAACGCACAGCCGACAGATTCAGCTTTTGTAGCCTCACAACTCGCATCTTACGCAGAAAACAAAGAATTCGATTTAATCTTTACAGGTAAAGAATCCATCGATTTCAATGGTTCCATGGTTCCGGGCATGCTGGCTGAGCACCTTGGATTCAATTTTGTCTCTTTCGCCACCAAAATGGATATGACCGGAGATGACACTGCAACCTTAGAACGTGAAATTGATGGTGGCGTTGAAGTCATTGACATCAATCTTCCTGCTGTGATCAGCTGTCAGAAAGGGATCTCAGAATGGCGTATCCCCAACATGCGTGGGATCATGGCCGCACGGAAGAAAGCATTTTCAGTGGTCAGTGCATCAGACGCACAACCTTCGGCCAATACGGTCAAATTTGCCTACCCACCCGCCAAGGAGGCATGTCAGTATTATGAAGTCGACAACACCGCTCAGTTGGTGAAAGATCTTGCCGGTAAAGGCATCATTTAATTTGTTGATTGAACTCATCTCAAACGTACTTCATCCATTATGTCAGTCCTTTTATTTGCAGAACATACAGCAGGCGAATTCAAAAAAGCAGTTCTCGAAGCTGCGACCTATGGATACGACCTGGCCCAGAAAATGGGCACCGAACTTCACGCTGTGGTTGTTGGTAGCGCTGATGCTGACAAACTCGCTGTCCTGGGACAGTACGGCGTCAGTAAAGTCCATCACGTCAGCAGCGACCGCCTCGATTCTTTTATCAATCGCGCCTATGCCTCTGCCATCAGTAAGCTTGCGAAAGAGCTGGATACGAAAGTCGTGGTCTTTGCCCAAACCTATGACGGACGCGCTGTATCACCACGTGTTGCCGTTAAGCTCAAAGCTGCGCCTATTTCAGGTGCCATCAGCTTGATTGATCCCAGTAATCAAAATGATACCACACGCTTTTCCTACTCCGGAAAAGGCATCGAAGAAATTCAGACCAATCGCGAAAAACTCGTGATTACTGTCAAGACCAACGGCTATGGTGTGGCTGAAAATGCCGTCAGCTGTGAGGTTGCTGCTTTTGATGTAAGCTTGAACGAAAACGAATTTGATCAGGTGGTCAAAGACATTGTCAAAGCTTCTGAAGGCATCAGCCTCACTGAAGCAGAGAACGTGGTTTCAGCTGGCCGTGGGATGAAAGGTCCTGAAAATTGGGGCATGATTGAAGAACTGGCCAAGCTGCTCAGTGCCGCAACTGCTTGTTCTAAACCAACTGCCGACATGGGCTGGCGTCCGCATCATGAGCACGTGGGGCAGACTGGCATTCAGATTGCACCCAACCTGTACATTGCAATCGGAATTTCCGGCGCAATTCAGCACCTGGCTGGCGTGAGTTCTTCCAAGACCATCGTCGTGATCAACAAAGACCCGGAAGCGCCATTCTTCAAAATTGCAGATTATGGCATCGTAGGAGATTTGTTTGAGGTTGTACCCCAAATGATCGAAGCCGTCAAATCAGTCAAAGTAACAGGCTAATTACAGTTTCTTTCCGGCTGTTTTCGTGCTATATTCATTGTGCGATCATTGCCCTGTGCTTTGCCCGTACGTAAATTAGAATCAGTGAAAAAAATTCGTCTGGACATCATCGGTTTGTCTTCCAGCCAATCACAGGTGGGACACTATGCTTTGGTTTTGGCCGAGACCAGCGGCAATCGCCGCCTGCCCATCATTATCGGTGGCGCCGAAGCCCAAGCCATCGCCCTGGAGCTTGAAAACATCAAGACCAATCGACCGATGACCCACGACCTGATTTATAATCTGGCCCGTCATTTCGATATCAATCTGGTGGAAGTCATCATCAATGACCTGCACGAAGGCATTTTCTATGCCAGGCTGATCCTGGAAGTAGATGGTGAAATACATGAGATTGACAGTCGTCCCAGTGATGCGGTGGCTATCGGTGTACGCTTCAAGGTGCCGATCTTTACCTACGAGAGTGTGCTCTCCGAGGCGGGGATCGTGATGGAAAATGAGGAAGAGGAAGAGCAATACGGCGATGAAAGCAGCGGCCTTTCCCTCGCCGAGATTGAAAAGTCTGAGCCAATTGAGGAAAAGCCCAGCCGAAAAGTTTCCGGTCGGAAAAGTAGCGACAAGGCCAAACTTGAACAGCTCGAAGAGCAGCTCAATGAAGCCCTTGCTGGTGAGGACTATGAAACAGCTGCGCGCCTGCGTGATGA